>DASQXU010000425.1:0-14391 GCA_035639555.1 Thermoleophilaceae bacterium | reverse complement strand
TCCCGCTTGCTATACAAAATATAGCGACTCGGGAAGCGTCAGCGCACTGACCACCCGCCGGGGTGGAAGCTCTCGCCGGTCTGGGTTGTAGCCGCCGCGGTAGTGGCTATGGTGCAGGTCGCAACCGGAGGTAACGAAGGTCGGGCTCGACCGCCGGGGCTACGGCAACGCGACCGAGCCCCGGGCCGGTGGCCTGACCCGCGCGATGGATCCCACCCGAGATTGGGAATACTCGGTCCTCGAGCCGGCCCGCCAGCGTAGGCGCGACTGGCAGCGAGCCCGCGCCCGGCGGCGGGCCATCCGCCGGCTGGCGGTGGTGCTCGGCGTGTGCCTGGTCGGCGCGGGCGCATACGCCGTCGCGAGCCTGTCGTCGAGCCACGCGTCCCAGCACCGACGCGCGGCCGGGAGGGCGCGCGGCCGGCGCACCGGGGGGGCCGGGGTCGTGCCAGCACCCGCGCTTCGGCCGAAGCTCCTCGAGGAGCGCGAGGGCCGGGCTATCAACCGAGTGCTCGCGTACACCCCATTCGTGCGCGCCGGCGGGCGCCGCCGCCGCGAGGTGGCCCTGACGTTCGACGACGGCCCCGGGCCGTATACGCCGGCGGTCATCCGGGTGCTGCGGCGCATGCACGCGCCGGCGACCTTCTTCGAGATCGGCTTCATGGAGCACTGGTTCCACGCCTCGACCCGCCGCCAGCTCCGCGACGGCTTCCCGATCGGGGATCACACCCAGACGCACCCCAAGATGGCGTTTCTCTCGCCGCCTGCCCAGCGCGCCGAGATCCTCGACCAGGCGGCGGCGATCCGGCGGGAGGGCGCGCCCAGGCCGCGGCTGTTCCGCCCGCCTTACGGCTCGTTCAACCGGGCCACCCTGCGCACGCTCCGCCGGCTGCGGATGCTCATGGTCCTCTGGACGGTCGACACCAGCGACTACGCCCGCATCGGCCCCAAGGCGATCGTCCAGCGGGCGCTCGGCGGGGCGCGCCCGGGAGCGATCATCCTTCTGCACGACGCGGGCGGCGACCGCTCACAGACGGTCACCGCCCTTCCCTACATCATCCGCAAGCTGCGGCGGCGTCACTACCGGCTGGTCACCGTTCCGAGGCTCCTGCTCGACGACCCGCCGCCCCGCGGCGAGAAGCTGTCGAGCGGGCTGGGTGGCGACTAGTGACGTGAGTCGTCATTCCGCACGCACCTTCTCGGCGTCTGGGTGCGCCTGACGCCACCCGCGGGCATTGGCGATTCCCGCGGGTGGCGTCAGATCACGCCCAGCCACTCGAAAAGCTGAAACCGGACTTCCGACTCAGGTCACTAGCCGCGAGCCCTCACCGCTTGAGGCGCGCCAGCCGGGAGGCGGTGTCGAGCCACACCGAGTGGTCGGCGGACCCGATCCCGGGGGTGGAGTGCGGGCGCGGGCCGTGGATCCCATCGGTGTACTGCCACCAGCTCGGCCTGCGGAAGCCCGCGACCCGAGGCACCCGCGAGGTGTATCCGGAGGCCCACAGGAGGGTCCCCCGCGGGGCCCACGAGCCGACGTTCGGCCTCCAGAACCAGTCGCCGGTGTAGATCGTGACCCGGTAGCGGTGGGTCTGGGCGCGCACCTCGCGGATCCAGGCCCGGATCCACGCCCGCATGCTCGACCGGCTGAGCCCGCGGCTCTTGACCTCGACGTCGAGCACCGGCGGCAGAGTGCCGGCAAAGCCGCCCGCGGCGTTCACGACCGCCACGTAGTGGCGCGCCTGGGCCCGGGCAGAGCTGATCGGCAGGCGGGGTCGGGCGAAGTGGTAGGCGGCGTGGGGGAGGCCCCGGAACGCCAGCTGCCTCCAGTGGCGGGCGAAGCAGCGGTCGGTGAAGTTGGTCCCCTCTGTTGCCTTGCTGAACGCGAAGGCGCGCACCCGGGCGACGGCCAACCAGTTGATCGAGCAGCCGTTCCAATTGGACACGTCGGGGCCGATCAGGCTGCTCCGGATCGTGGGGGCGGCGGCCGCGGCGGCTTGATGCTTGAGCCGCGACGGGGCATGCGACCCGGCGAAGTCATTCGCTGGATTGGCCAGCGCCGCGGTAGGCGTGGCGGCCGCCATGGCGAGCGCGAGCGAGACCGCGCGGAGTGAGTGAGGCATCTCTCCTCCTTGATCGGAAGGCGGGTCCGACCCACCCACAACACGGCTGCGGCCCGGATGGACCGAGGCCGCGGCAATTTTTTTAGGCGGCGGGGCGGGCTTGCCTCGAGCGGCTCAGGCCACCCAGTGCCAGGTGGCGAAGAGCGTGACCAGCCACCCGAGCCCGAGCGCGGAGAGCCCGATCGCCAGCGGCGTCAGGCGCCGCCGCTCGCAGGCGATCGCCACCCACATGAACAGCGGGAAGAGGACGCTCAGGAAGCGGGGCAGTGACATCAGGGGCTGTCCGGCGACCGGATAGGAGAGGGGGACGATCAGGGAAGCGACGGCGTAGGCGCCGTAGGCGGCCGGAAGGCGGCGCAGCGTCCCGACGGTGGCGACGATCGCGAAGGCAAGGAAGCCGAGGAGCACGAGGTTCAGGGAGGCCTGCTGGAAGAGGTCGCTCGCGGGGAGGAGCGCGTGGGGGCCGCTCGCCCGGACGAGCTGCTTGGCGCCGTCGAATCCCGCGACCACGGCGTCCCACACGCCCGCCGTCGGCGCCGCCAGGTGGCGGAACCATCCGGTTTGCACGTGCATGAAGGCCACCGGATCTCCGTGGGCGAGCCAGAGGTAGCTCGCGTAGGCGACGAGCCCGAGCGGCGCGAGCAGAAGCCACCCGGCGTCCGCCTTGAGCCGGTAGCGCGGCGCCTCCTCGGGCCTGTCGAGACGGGGGCCCCATAGGTAGAGCACGACCAGCGGGATCAGCATCAGCACGCCGGTGTCCCGAGTCGCCGAGGCCGCGGCCCCAAGGATCCCGGCCCATGCCCACCGGCCGGTGCGAGCGGCGTAGAAGGCGCCGACCGAGACCAGGAGGAAGACGCTCTCGGAGTACGGGGCTCCGAAGAAGAACGAGGCTGGGAACAAGGCCAGGAACAGGAGTGTCGGCGTGGCGAGCGACCGGCCGAGCTCGAGCTCCACGAGGCGATAGAGCAAGAACAGGGCGCCCGCGAACGCGGCGAGCGAGACGCAATACGACGCGACTAGCAGCGCCCCCGGCAGCGCCCCGCCGAGCTCGCCGACCGCGCGCACCAGCAGGGGATAGAGCGGGAAGAACGCGGCGCGCGACCGGATGCCGTTGTAGCCGGTGCCGGCGATCGAGAGGTACCAGACCGCGTCCCACCGCGCGAGCGGAGACAGGAGCAGGTCGAGGACGCTCCGAAACGGGTGGGTTACACCGGCGACGTCGAAGCGGCGGGCGTTGCGGGCGGCCACCCCGTGCGCGCCGGCGGTGAAGCCGAGCGAGGCGAAGAAGGCGACGACGAAGGTCGCACCCCGGCTGAGCAGCGCGATCCGCAGGCTCTCGCGGGTGGCCAGCGAGAGGCTGAGCCGATGGACGCGCGGGGCGGTCGGGGTGGTGACCCGGGTCGCCACGCGACCCCATCTTGGCAGGCGCCGGCGCGCTGCCCGCCAGGTCGGAGTCGCGACCGCGCTCAGCCGCCGCGCAGCCGCAGAGCGGGCACCTTCCACATCGCCTCGAGGGCGATCCGCGCGGTCATCTTGGAGCTGCCGGCCCGGCGGTCGCGGAAGACGATCGGCACCTCCTTGACCCGGAATCCGGCCCGCAGGGCGCGGTAGGTCAGCTCGATCTGGAAGCCGTAGCCGTTGGAGTGGACGCCGCTCAGGTCGATGGTCTCGAGCACCTCGCGGCGAAAGCACTTGAAGCCCCCGGTGAGATCGTGGATCGGCACGCGCAGGAGCGTGCGGGCGTACCACGAGCCTCCCCGGCTGACCGACCGCCGCACGAACCCCCAGTCGGCGACCCCGCCGCCCCTGACGTAGCGCGAGCCGAGCACGAGATCGGCGTCCGCCGCGGCCCGGATCAGGCGGGGCAGATCGGCCGGATCATGCGAGAAGTCGGAGTCCATCTCGAGCAGGAGCTCGGCGCCCCGGCCCAGTGCGAGCTCGAAGCCGGCGAGGTAGGCCCGACCGAGGCCCTCCTTGCGCTCGCGGTGCAGGACCTCCACCGAGTCGAGCTCGGCGGCCAGCCGGTCCGCGATCTCACCGGTCCCGTCCGGGGAGGAGTCGTCGACGATCAGGACCCGGTGCTCGGGGCTGGCCTCCGCCAGCCGGGGGAGCGCCGCGCGGACCAGCGGGTCCACGTTCTCCGCCTCGTTGTAGGTCGGGAGGATCAGCCAGGCGCCCGTCACGGGGCGCGTACCCTAGCCACGGCCGTGCGCAACTCAGAGATCGCAGACGCCTTCGACGAGCTGGCCAGCCTCTACGAGCTGGACGGCGCGGTCGTGTACCGCGTGCTCGCCTACCGCAACGCCGCCAAGGCCATCCGCGAGGCCGGGGTGTCGGTCGCCGAGCTCGCACGCCAGGGACGCGCCGATGAGCTCGCGGGTGTGGGCAAGACGCTCGCCGACAAGCTCGACGTCCTGCTCGAGACCGGGTCGATCCCCGCCTTGGAGAAGCTCCGGCGGCGCATCCCGCCGGGGCTTGTCGAGGTCACCCGCATCCCGGGGCTGGGGCCGAAGCGGGCGCGGCTGCTCCACGAGCACCTGGGGGTGAGCTCGCTCGACGACCTGCGGCGGGCGGCCGAGGAGGGCCGCCTCAAGGACGTGCCCGGGTTTGGGGCCAAGGCGGAGGAGAACGTGCTCGCGGCGCTGTCGGCGGGCGCCGACGGCCGGCCCAGGGCGCGCGTGATCCTCTCCCGGGCGCTCGAGCTCGCGGAGCCGATCGCGGCTCGGCTGCGCGAGCACCCGGCGGCTATCCGGGTCGAGCTGGCCGGGAGCGCCCGGCGGATGGTCGACACGGTCAAGGACCTCGACGTGGTCGCCGCCTCTGGCGATCCGGCGGCGCTGGTGGGGGCGTTCGCCGCGCTGCCCGAGGTGGAGCGGGTCGGGGCGGCCGGCGAGGCCGGCGCCCGGGGGATGACCCACTCGGGTCTTCCAGTCGACCTCCGGGTGGTTCCGGAGGAGAGCTTCGGCAACCTGCTGCAGCACCTGACGGGATCCGGGCGGCACAACGAGGCGTTGCGTACCTACGCGGTCCGCCGCGGCCTCCACGTGAGCGAGTACGGGGTCGCGGACGACGAGACCGGCATCACGCAGGCCTGCGCCACCGAGGAGGAGGTCTACCGGCTGCTCGGCATGGACTACGTCGAGCCCGAGCTCCGGGAGGACCGCGGCGAGCTCGAGGCCGCCCGCCAGCGACGACTGCCCGAGCTGGTGCGCGCGGGGGACCTGCGCGGCGACCTCCACTGCCACACCGTCGCGTCGGACGGGCGCAACTCGATCCGCGAGATGGCCGAGGCCGCGGGGGCGCGCGGCTACGAGTACATCGCGATAACCGACCACTCGGCGAGCCACGGGTTCGGCAACGCCGTCTCGCCCGAGGCGCTCCGGCTCCAGATCGAGCAGGTGGCCCGGGTGAACGCCGAGCTCGAGGGGGTGACCGTACTCGCCGGCAGCGAGGTGAACGTGTTGCCCGACGGGTCGCTCGACTACGACGACGAGCTGCTCGCGAGGCTCGACTGGGTGATAGCCAGCCTGCACTCGTCCTTCCGCATGTCCGAGGCCGAGATGACCGACCGCATGCTGCGGGCGATCGAGCACCCGCTGGTCGACGCCATCGGTCACCCCACCGGCCGACTGATCGACCAGCGCGAGCCCTACGCCATCGACCTCGATCGCGTGATCGAGGCGGCGGCGCGGACCGGCACCTTCCTCGAGATCAACTCCAACCCCGACCGCCGCGACCTGCCCGACACCTACGCGCGGGCCGCCGCGGAGGCCGGGGTGACGCTGGTCGTCGACTCGGACGCCCACGGCGTGGACACGCTGCCGAAGATCCGCTTCGGGATCGCCACCGCGCGAAGGGCGTGGCTCGAGCCCGCTCAGGTTGCGAACACCCGCCCGTGGCCGGAGCTCGACGCGCTGCGGAAGAGCTCGGCCGCCCGCCGACCCTGACGCTCAGAGTGCGGCCGGTTCCTCGTCGCGCTCGGACACCGGGTCGATCTTGCGCGCCCAGGGGGTACGCAGCAGCCGCGGGCCGGCGAACGGGGAGCTGCGATCGAAGAAGAAGCGCACCCCGTCACGCTCCTCGATGGCGATCACCGCCGATGCCTGCTTGCGCCAGGTGAGCGCCGCGATCAGGGCGTAGCCAGCGGCGATCGCCGGCACCTGGGCGTAGAACACCCCGACGACCCCGGCGACCACCGTGATCACGGCGAGCGGCCAGAGGCGGTTGAACAGGATGGCGCCGGGCTCGTCCTCGGGCAGGCTGGTCGTGCTCCTGGCCGAGGCGAGCAGGCGCGCGATCCCGGGGCTGGGCGCCATCCGCCGTCCGAGCCACAGCCCGATGAGCGCGGAAAGCGCCCACCATCCGGCCGCGATCAGGGCAAGGGTGGTCGCGTCGTTTCGCGCGACCCCAACCACGGTGATCACCGCGAGCACGGTGGCCGCCCCGCCGAACAGCAGCACCGCCACCCGCAGGAAGTCCGGGAAGCGCATCAGCTCTCGGCCAGCGTAGCGAGCACCTGGGTGAAGCCGGATACGCCGTCCACGACGAGATCGGCGCGCTCGACGATCTCCCGCGGCCCCTCGTCGGATTCCACACCGACCCGGACCGCGGCGTCGAGCTCATCGTCTGCGACCAGGGCGTCGAGGGCGCCGAACGCGTCGAGGTCGGTCACGTCGTCCCCGCCGAACAGGGCGACCCGCGGCCGGCTCCGGGACACGAGCTCGCGTACCGCCTGCCCCTTGTCGATCGGCACCGGCGGCCGGATCTCGAGCACCTTGCGCCCCCAGTGGGTCGTCAGCCCGCCGGCCTCGGCCTCCTTGGCGATCTCCTCGAGCCGCTTCCGCGCCGCGTCCTCGTCGGGCACTCCGCGCCAGTGGAAGGCCGAGATCGGTCCCTTGTCCTCGATCCGGATTCGCATCCGGCGCAGCTCCGGGGTGTCACGCTCGGCCGCGAACCCCCGCACCCGCCCCTCCCAGCTCTTGAACGCGGGGACGAGCCGCGGCCGGCTGGAGCCGGGCTCGAGGAGCTCGGCCCCGTGAGACCCGGCGTAGGTGATGCTGCCGACCCCCACGAGGCGCCTGGCCTCGGTCGCGGGCCGCCCCGAAATGCAGGCGACGCAGGTGTAGCGGCGGCCGAGCCCTCCCAGCAGGACCGAGATCTCCTCGCGCACGTGGGCCTCATCGGCGCGGCGAACGATCGGGGCGAGCGTGCCGTCGATGTCGCAGAAGACGGCCGCATTGCCCGGGTCATCGGTCAGGGGGCGAAGGACGGCGGCGAGCGTCTCGGCCGTGGGAGCGGACACCACCCTTAGTATGCCCGCGAATGTCGCCGAGGCTGATCCGGCTCGCCGTGATCGGCACCGCGGCGGGGGCGTTCAGTGGCCTGTTCGGGGTCGGCGGGGGTACGGTGATCGTCCCGCTGCTGGTGCTCTGGCTCGGCTACGGCGAGCGGCGGGCCACCGGCACCTCGCTCGCTGCCATCGTCCTGATCGCCGCGATCGGGGCCGGCGTCCAGGGCGGTGTCTACGGGAACGTCGATCCGCTGAAGGGCGCGATCGTCGGCATCCCGGCCATCGGCGGCGTGGTCGCCGGCGCCGCCCTCCAGCAGCGGCTGCCGGAGCGTGCCGTGGCCGGTGCGTTCGCAGTGTTGCTCGTGGTCTCGGCCGTGCTGCTCATCTTCTGATGAGCACGCCCGAGATCGTCGGGGCCATGGTGGTGGGCGTAGCCGCGGGCGTGTCGAGCGGGCTGCTCGGGGTCGGCGGCGGGATCCTCTTCGTTCCCGCGCTCGTGATCCTCCTGCACGAGTCGCAGCTCCGCGCTCAGTCGACCTCGCTGCTCGCGGTCGTGATCGTGGCCTTCGTGGGCGCGTGGCGGCAGCGGGGGTACGGCAATGTGAGGGTCCGAGACGGCGTGGTGCTCGGAGCGCTCTCGCCGCTCGGCGTCCTGGCCGGAGCGAGCCTGGCCAATGCCCTGCCCGCGCGGGTGCTCGAGATCTCCTTCGCCGTCGTGCAGGTCTACTTCGCCTGGCGGCTGGCCCGGCGCGCGCTCCGGCGGGAGCCCCGGAGCGAGTCGGCGGGCCGCTGAGCCGAGGGATGGTCGCTTCTTCTCGGAGGCTGTAGCGTTGTCGCCGGTGACCATCCTCGAGGTGGAGACCGAAAGGCGCGACGGGCTCGTCAGGATCGCGCTCAAGGGGGAGCTCGACCTGTCCACGACCGGAAAGGTCGAGACCGAGCTGCGCCGCGCCGAGGCGACCGCCGAGCCGCTCGTGGTGCTCGACCTCGCCGGCCTCACGTTCCTCGACTCCACTGGCCTCCGGATGATCGTCGCCGCCGACAAGCGGGCGCGGGAGGCCGGACGGCGGCTCGCCATCGTGCGCGGGCCGGGGCCCGTCCAGCGGGTCTTCACGGTCACCAAGCTCGACGAGCGGCTCGAGATGGTCGACGACCTCTCGGCCATCGAGAACGACCGAGTCTGAGCCGCGTGTCGCGAGCCGGGGCGGCGGGTAAACGCCGGGCATGGCGCGCAAGGTGCTCGCCGTGGTGTCGGAGCCCGTCTCGGGCCGGGCCTTGAAGAGCGCGATCGGGGCCGAGCGAGCGGAGGCCGCCGAGGTGCTCGTGATCGCCCCGGCCCTCGATAGCCGCGTGCGCTTCTGGACCTCGGACAGCGACGAGGCGATCGACCGCGCGCAGGCGGTACAGGAGGAGACCGTCGAGCGGATGTCGGAGGAGGGGGTCGACGCGGTTGGCGACACCGGCGAGTCGGACCCCGTGCTCGCAATCCATGACGCGCTCCAGACCTTTCCGGCGGACGAGATCGTGCTCTTCACCCATCCAGACGGCAGGCGCAACTGGCTCGAGGAGGGCGTCGTCGAGGAGGCGAGCGAGCGATTCGAGGCGCCGGTGCGCCACGTGTTGGTCGAGGCCGAGTAGCCCGCCGCCCCCTCGCGCCGGTCGCCCGCGCGCGGTATTTTCGCCACGGTGGCGGCGAACGGAGCGTCCGGTGAGGTCCTGGCGGCGGTTTCGAACGGGATCGTCCAGATCCTGAGCGAGTGCTACGGCCGCGGGCCGACCAAGGCCAAGAGCTACATGTTCGACGACTACGTCTTCACCGTGCTCGAGGACATGTTCACAACGGTCGAGGAGACCCTGGTCTCACGCGGTCGCTCCGACCTCGTGCGCGAGATGCGACTCTCCTTCCAGGAGGAGATCGCCGATCGGTTCAAGGAGGCGGTGTCGGAGGCCACCGGCCGCCGCGTGATCGCCTATCACAGCCAGGTGACCTTCGACCCTCCGTTGGGGTTCGAGGTCTTCGTCCTCGAGCCGGACCGAAGCTAGCCCGACCGACCGGCCTCCACCCCGGCGCTTCCCGCCTCGCGCTCGCCTACGTCGACCGGTAGGGGCTCGGCGGGCAGCGGCACGTCGGGCGTGAGGGCGATACCGGCTGCGATGGCGACCAGGTGAAGGCCGGCCGCGTAGCGGTTGGGGCGCCCGGGCACCTCGCGGGGAGCGTGGCGGCGCTCTTCCAAGAGGGCGAGGATCGAGCGGCAGACCGGCGCCTGGGGCGCGTCGTCGCCCACTTCGCAGGCCAGGGCCGCAAGCCCCAGGGTCTCGTCGGGCTCGACGCCGGTGAACATCTGCCCCATCGCCGCGACGAGGAACTCGTGGACGCGCGCGAGGAGCGGATCGCGCGAGAGGTTCGCTGGCCCGGGCGCATCTCCGAGGTCGAGGAGGTCCTCCCCGGTCACCAACCGCTCGAGTTGCCCGCCGGTCACGCCCCGGAGCTGCTCGGCGTCGAGGCCGGCCTGGAGCCCGTAGCGAAGGCACATCGTCGCGGCGAGGGCCGGCGTCCCGTACGGGGCGTCGCTGCCGAACACGATCTGGCCGGGCGGCACCAGGCTGAACAGCGCGAGCAGATCGGTCGCCGCCCACCAAGAGGTGTCGAAGAGGAGGTTGGGGAGGTCGGCAGCCGCGCGCCAGATCCAGGCCAGGTCGCAGATGCCGGCGTGGGCCAGGATCAGCCTCGCCTTCGGGAAGCGCCCGCAGAGGTCAACGGCATCCCGGCCGAGCGCGGGGATCCCGCGGCCGGCGTGCACGAGGACCGGCAGGCGCCGCTCGTGGGCCAGGGTCAGGATGTCCGCGACCGCGGGTTCGTCCAGGGTGAAGCCCTCGGCGCGCGGGTGGAGCTTGACCCCGACCGCTCCCGCGCCGAGGCAGCGCTCGATCTCCGGTACCGGCGCAGCCCGCGGGTCGACGCGGCATAGCGGCACGAGCGTTCCTTCCGAGCGTGCGGCGGCGGCGATCACGCGGTCGTTGGCCGGCGGATAGCCGCCGGGCTCGTGCATCGGGAAGACCACCCCGCGGGCGTCGACCGACCGGAGGGCGGCGATCAGCTCCTCCGGGGGGCAGCTAAAGCCGTCGGGATCGTGCGAGCCGATGTGTGTGTGCGCGTCGAACAACCGCAGCCCCGGAAGCTCCTCGCGGACCCGGGCGAGGTACGGCAGGATCAGCGCGTCGTCGTACACGAGCGGGCAGCCTAGCCCGCGACGCTCGCTCAGCCGGGAACGCCCTGGGCCTCGAGCGAGGCGTCGAGCGCCTGGTCGAACGCCGACCGGAGCAGCGCCGCCGCGGCGCGCTCCTGGGTGAGGATCGTGTCCACCGAGCTGACCGTCGCGGCATCCCCCGCCCGCTCGGCCACCCGCCGAAGCTGCTCGTAGCCGCCGATCTCGAGGTGCTCGAACGCGAACGCGAAGGCGGCGAGCTTGCCCGGGGTGTCCGGCTGCCCCTGGAAGAAGGCGCCCCAGTTCAGCGCGCCGAGCCGCATCGCCACGTCCTTGAGCTTCGACGGGGAGCCGCCCCTGGCCTCGAGCTGGGCCTCGATGATCTTCTGGTGAGTCCGGGTCTCCTCGAGGTGGTCGGCGTAGATCTTCGCGAGATCGGGATGCCCGGCGATCTTGGGCCCGCGCTCGAGGAGCTGGATCGACTGCTTCTCGATCGCGTGGGCGTCGGTCAGGTACTTACGGAGCTGGTCGGCCATGTCCTCGGGGTCCTGCGCCCGCAGCGACGCGTCCACGGCGCGGTCGAATAGCCCGGCCAGGCGGTCGGCCATCGCGGCCTCTTGGTCGCGGATGCGCCGGGCAACCTCCACGGTCTCCGGGTCACCCGCCCGCTCGGCGACCCGCATGAGCAGCTCATAGCTCGCCAGCTCGAGGTGCTCGTAGGAGTAGGCGTGCGCGGTCAGCTTGCCGGGTGTGTCGGGCTGGCTCTTCGCGAACAGGGCGAACCCCACGCCACCGGCGCTCATCAACGCGTCCTTGAGCCGCGAGGGCGACGCGCCGTGCGCCTCGAGCCGTCCCCTGACGAGCCCCTCGTGCTCCCTGGTCTCGGTCAGGTGCTCGCGGAACGCCGCCCCGAGGGCCGAGTCCCCGGCCATCCGCGGCGCGATCTGCATCTGGCGCAGCGCCTGCTCCTCGATCGAGTGGGCGTCGGACAGGTACGCCTTGAGCTGCTCGTCGATGGCCGCCATCAACCCTCCTTGCGGTCGCTTGCCCCGCGCGCTTACCCGGAGACCTTCGACCTGATGCGAGGTGCCCGGGCTGGCCGGTCCATTACCCGAGGCCCACCGCCTCCAGAGCATCAGCCTGGTCGCGATACACCCGCACCCGCCGGATCTTGCCCGCGGCGAGCTCGTACACGTTCGCCGGCGATTCGGTGAACCGGATCCCACCTTCGGATACGAGGGTCAGCCGGAGGAGCGCAACCACACGATCCTCTCCGGCTGGTTCGATTCGCTCCGGCTCGAAGCGGAACTCTCGCGTCCCCTGTGCCAGCCAGGAGAAGAACTCTCGGACACCCTTCTCCCCCTTGAAGCTTCCCTCGATGTCTGCGAACGGCGTGACCAGCTCCCAATCCGGCGTGCTCAGGCTGAGGTAACCGTCGAGGTCGCGTCCGTTCACCGCCGCGAGGGCCTTCCGCACGACCTCGACGTTCTCGCGGGACACGCGCGCAGTATCGCGCCGAGTCAGTGCGGAGCGGACGAGAGCCAAGGCCGCGGCGCATCGTCCCGCGGCGCAGGCTCCGTCGCCAAATGGGGTATTGCTTGCCCGCGCCCGTGAAGAAATCCAGTCTGACCGTCGCCGTCACCGGCCCCACGGGGACGTTCGGGTTCGGCCTGATGCCGTTGCTCCAGGCCGACCCGCGGATCGAGAAGATCGTCGGGATCGCCCGGCGTCCGTTCGACCCCAGGGAGCACGGCTGGACCAAGATGGAGTACCGCCGGGGGGACGTGCGCGACCCGGCCGCGCTGGAGGAGTCCTTCGCGGGAGCCGACGTGGTCGTCCATCTCGCGTTCCTGATCACGGGGAACGCACCGAGGGAGACGATCCGCGCGATAAACGTCGAGGGCACGCTCAACGTGTTCGGGGCGGCGGCCGGAGCGGGCGCCGAGCGGTTCGTGTACGCGTCCTCGGTGGCGGCCTACGGTTGGCACCACGACAACCCGGTCGGGATGACGGAGGAGTGGCCCGTCCGTCCCGCCGAGCGCCTCTTCTACGGTCAGGAGAAGGCAGAGCTCGAGCACCTGCTCCGCGGCGAGGCCGCGGCCCATCCCGAGCTTGGGCTCTACCTGCTTAGGCCGCCGATCGCGCTCGGTCCGCACGCCGTAGGCGGGAAGTCATTCCTGCCCGGCCCGCTCGAGACCCTCGGCCGACGGCTCGTCGCCGGCTTGCGCGGCCGCTGGCTGCTGCCGCTGATAGCGCTCGCTCCCCGGCTGCCCGTGCAGTTCATCCACGAGGACGACGTCGGTCAGGCCTTCATGCTCTGCATCGTCGGTGCCGGACCGCCCGGCGTCTACAACATCGCGGGCGACGGCGTGCTTACCGGGGACCAGCTGGTCCGGGAGCTCGGCCTCACGCCGATCCCGGTCCCGGCGAGGCCCGTCCAGGTGGCGGCGCGCGCACTGGCCGCCGTGCCGGTCCCGCCCTTCGTGCCGGCGGCGACCGAGTGGGTCGAGGCGCTGAGCCACCCGTCGATCATGGACACGACCAAGGCGAAGCGCGAGCTCGGCTGGACGCCGAAGTACACGAGCCTCGAGGCTCTACGCGCAACGCTCGACTCGCTCTGAGGGGGGCGACCCCGTGTCCCGGATGAGCGCCGGGTGGTGCCTTGCATTCGACGCCGTCGGGCCTGTCGCGCATACGATTCGCGCGTGAAGCAGATCCCTTGCGTCTGTGGATATCTCGTCGAGGGCGAGGACGACGACGAGCTCTGGCGAAACGCCCAAGAGCACATGCGAGAGGACCATCCGGATCTCGCCGGCAAGGTCTCTCTCGCGGACCTCCTGGCCCAGGCGGAGGACGTTCCTAAGCCGACGTCGTAGTCCGCTCGTCCAGCCGGCGGCGGTGGACGCTCTGCACGGCCGGGCTGGGGGCGACCCCGAGCTCGTCGCGTAGCAGTACGCGCAGGCGGTCGTAGGCGAGCAGCGCCTCGGCGACGTTCCCGCGCCGCTCGAGCGCCTCGATCAGGAGCCGGTGGCCGGTCTCCCGGTAGGGGGCGAGCTCGATCAGCCGGCGCGCGCAGTCCTCGGCCTGGGCCAGCGTGGGGCCACCTATGCCAAGCCTCGCTTCGGCAAAGCACTCGAGCCCACGCAGATGGACCTCATCGAGCCGACGCCGCCATTCCTGAAGCCAGCGCGCGCTCGACGCGCCTGCCGTCCAACTCCACGACGAGCCGGCCGCAGAGCTGGATTCGCGTCGCTCGCCCTCCGCCCATCGAGGGCCAAGGTTAGAAAGGTCGGCGAAAGGCCGCGGAAACGTGCGGCCGCGACGATCGCCTCGCCCAGCGACAGAAGGAGTGGCGATGGCGAGGGAGTTCGAGTGTGAGAGGGATGGGCTCATCATCCGCGGCGCGGACGACGAGCTGGTGGCGACCGTCGAGCGCCACACCGCCGAGGCTCACCCGGATCTGGCCGGGAAGGTCTCCGGCCAGGACATCCTCGCCGCGGCGAAGGAAGCCTGAGCATGGGCAAAGGTCTCGATTCCGCTCCGCGCGGTCACACCGATGCTTGGAATCAATCCTGACGTAATGGGAACGGCGGCCACGCTCTACGGCGTCGGTGCGGCCGCGGCTGTGCTCCTGCAGGCTCGTCAGATCGTGAGGCGTAAGCGGTCGTGCGATGTGTCGGCTCGCTTCTTCGCCACGTACGTGGGTGGCTACGCGATCTGGCTGCTCTACGGCGTAAGCATCGGCAGCGTACCCCTCGTCCTCGTCGACCTCGTCGGC
>DASQXU010000424.1:0-19245 GCA_035639555.1 Thermoleophilaceae bacterium | reverse complement strand
TACGAGGCGGGCCGCCGGGGCGAGCCAGTACGGGCGCGGGACGTACCGCTCCGCCCGCCCGCCCGGGCCGGCGTCCAGGATCGCGGTGGCCACCCGGTCCGGGGTCGACAGGAGCCGGCGCGTGAGGCGGTTGCGCCGAAGCCGCTCCTGCGAGAAGCCCTCGGTGACCACGAACCCTGGAAGCACGAGCCCCACGTGGACGCCGTGGCGGCGCTCCTCGAGCTGCAGCACCTCGCTCCAGCCGGCGAGCGCGAACTTCGAGGCCGAGTACGCGCCCTGGCGCGGGAGCCCCACCCGGCCGGCGGTCGACGAGACGTTCACGATCGAGCTCGGGGCCGAGCGCCGCAGCAGTGGGAGCAGGGCCTCGGTGAGGCGGACCTGGGCGTCGAAGTTCAGCTCCATCGTCCGCCTGACGTTCGCGTAGCCGCCCCGCTCCGGTTCGGCGAACGCCGCCGGCCAGGACGCCCCGGCGTTGTTGACGAGCAGGTGCAGGCCGTCCTCCTGCTCGACGCGGCGGCGCACCCGCTCGGGGGCGTCCGCGGCGGTGAGATCGAGCGCGAGTGGATGGGCGTCGCGGAGCCGCCGGGCGAGCTCTTCCAGCCGCTCCGCCCGGCGGGCGACCACGATCACCCGCCAGCCCTCGGAGTCGAGCCGCCTCGCCGTCGCCGCGCCGATCCCGCTCGAGGCGCCGGTGACGATCGCCACCCTCATCGGGGCGCGAGCGACGCGACCAGCGCGCCGGCCTCGCGGGCCATCCTCGAGCGGGGCACCACCCGGTCGAACCCGGCGGCCTCGGCCCGGCGCCTCGTCTCCACCTCCACGTGGGCGTAGAAGCCGAGCGTCCGCGCTCCGGCAAACACCCCTCCCTCGACGAGCGCCGCCCCGTCCAGCGCCGGGTCGGTGAGGTCGACCACCACCACGTCGGCGTCGGCCGCCGCCTCGCGGGCGGCCTCGCCGCTCCCCACCCGCTCGACCTCGTGCCCCGCCGCCCGCAGCGCCCCCTCGAGCCGCGAGCCGAACAGGAGGTCGGCGCAGAGCACCACCACCCGGGCCACGCTACTGGGCGCGGCGCTTTCGGAACTCCCGGCGCACCGACTCCGGGCGGCCCCACATCTGCGTCACCTCCACCCGGCCCGAGCGCGCCTCGCGAACCGCGAGCTCTCCCTCGATGCCCTGCTCATCGAGCAGCCGAAGGGTGCCCCGCACGGTGGGGACCGCGGCCGCGTGCCCGAACGTATTGGCCACCCGCAGCCGCCAGTGCCAGTCGTGGTGCGAGTAGGGCATCGCGTTGATCACCGTGAGCAGCGTCGCGGCCTCGATGTAGCGGTCCTCGTCGGCGATCCGCAGGTCGAGCTCGAGCGCCGTCCAGTCGGGCGGCAGAGAGTCGACGATGCTCTCGAACTCCTCGGCGAGCGCCACGGCCCGAACCTTATCCCCGCCTGGTCCTCCTGCTTCGTGTTGGGCAAAACGGCCGCATCTCTTGGCACGCCGTCCTATCGAGGGCGGGCTCGGTCGGCGCGACTCCCCGCCTACCCGGCCACCGTCCGGACCAGCAGGAACAGGTTCAGCGCGATGATCAGCGCCGCTACCGCGGTGGCGACGACGCTCGTGCCGCGGGTGTTTACGAGCTCGCCCATCACCTCGCGCCGGCGGGTGAGCGCCACGAGCGGCACGAGCGCGAACGGGATCCCGAACGAGAGCACGACCTGGCTGATCACCAGCGACTTCGTGGGGTCGAGCCCGGCGGCGAGCACGCCCAGCGCCGGCGCCATGGTGACGGCCCGCCGCAGGGCGAGCGGCAACCGGCGCCGGATGAATCCCTGCATGACGACCTGGCCGGCATAGGTCCCCACGCTCGAGCTCGACAAGCCGGAGGCGAGCAGCGCGATGCCGAACACCGCGGCGGCGGCCGCGCCGAGCCGCGCGTCGAGGCCCGAGTGCGCGCCGGCCAGCGAGTCGATCCCGGTGCCCCGGAACAGCGTGGCGGCGACGATCAACATCGACATGTTCACGAGCCCGGCGACGCTCATGGCGATGGCCACGTCGAGGCGCTCGAACCGCAGGACCTCCCGCCGCTCGCGGACGTCCCGGGTCGGTACGCGGTTCTGGGTCAGCGCGGAGTGGAGGTAGATGACGTGCGGCATCACCGTCGCCCCGAGGATGCCGGTGGCCAGCAGCACCGACTCGGTGCCCGAGAAGCTCGGCACGAAGCCGCGCCCGATGCCCCCGAGGTCGCCGCCGGTGTGCGCCATCTCGTACACGAACCCGAGCAGGATCACGCCCAGCAGGCCGGCGATCGCGGTCTCGAAGCGGCGGTAGCCGCGCGTCTGGAGCGCGAGGATGCCGAACGCCACCGCCCCGGTCATCAGCCCGGCGGCGAACAGGGGCACGCCGAACAGCAGGTTGAGGGCGATCGCCGCCCCCATGAACTCGGCGAGGTCGGTGGCCATGGCGATCAGCTCGGCCTGGATCCACAGCCCCACGCTCACCGGTCGGGGAAAGCGCTCCCGGCAGAGCTCGGGGAGGTTGCGACCGGTCGCGATGCCCACCTTGGCCGAGAGGTACTGGATCAGCATCGCCATGAGGTTCGCCGCGAGGACGACCCAGAGCAGCAGGTAGCCGAACTTGGCCCCGCCGGTGACGTTGGTGGCGAAGTTGCCGGGATCGACGTAGGCGACGGCGGCGACGAACGCCGGTCCGAGCAGGGCCAAGGTCTGCCGCCTGCGCCCGCGCGCGCGCAGGCGCTGCAGCGGGCTGGGCTCGAGCAGCGCGGTCGCGCCACCCGTGGTCGCCGCCGACTGCGACTCGTTCGGGTCGAGCGCCCCCGCCGACGCCTCGGTCATCGCCGCGCCTCCGTCCTCATCGCCCGCGTGAGCGCGCCGCCGAGCACGTGGACCTCGGGCCCGAAGCGAACCGAGATCGGGCCCTCGAAGGGCTGCTTCTCCACGACCTCGAAGCGGTCGCCCGGTGAGATCCCCCGCTCGGTGAGGTACCGGAGCATGTCCGGGTCGGAGTCCGAGACCCGCACGAAGGTGCCGGATTCGCCGGCCTCGAGCTCGGCGAGCGGGCGGGTCGGCGGCTCCTCGATCTTCCCATCCGGTCCGGGGATCGGATCGCCGTGCGGATCGTGGGTCGGGTTGCCGAGCGCGTCGGAGATGCGCTGCGACAGCTCGGGCGAGATCGCGTGCTCGAGCACCTCCGCCTCCGCGTGCACACGGTCCCAGGGCATGCCGAGGGCACGGGCGAGGTACAGCTCGAGCAGCCGGTGATAGCGAAGCACCTCGAGGGCGACCCGCTCGCCCGCATCCGTCAGCCGCACCCCGTGGTAGGGCTCGCGCGCCGCGAGGCCGAGGGACTCGAGGCGCTTGACCATCGCCGACGCCGACGCGGGCGAGACCCGGAGCCGCTCGGCGATCGCCGAGGTCGAGACCGGCGTATCGGTACGCCTCGCGAGCGACCAGATCGCCTTCGTGTAGTCCTGGACGGCGGTGGACAGCTCCCCGCCGAGCGACACGCTCGCATTCATAGCGTCAATTAAAGCAAGAGTTAGCCGCGCCAAAAAACGCGATGAGGCGACCTTCGAGGACGCCGCGCGGGGCGGCCTACAATCGGGCCGTGGTCGCGGCACCGGAATACGAGCTGCTCACCGAGTCGGTCGGGCTGGTCGACCGCTCGGCGCGCGGGAAGCTGGTGCTGAGGGGGGCGGAGGCGGCCGAGTTCCTTCAGGGCCAGGTCACGAACGACGTGGAGGCGCTCGCCCCGGGACAGGGCTGCTACGCGGCGCTTCTGACGCACAAGGGCAAGATGAGGGCCGACCTCAGGTTGCTCCGGGGCGACGCCTGGATCTGGCTCGACACCGAGGGCTTCGCCCTCCCGGCCGTCCTGCGCACCGTCGAGACCTACAGCCTGGGCCGCGACGTCCGCTGGGAGGACGTGACGGCAGAGCGCGCGATCCTCTCGCTCATCGGCCCAGGGGCTCGAGAGGCGCTCGAGACCCCGCCGCCCGCGAAGGAGCACGCGTTCGTCGAGGGCGAGCACGGGCTGTACGTCGCCACCGAGCTCGGCGTCGACGTCGTGTGCGACGCTGGCGAGGTCGATGAGGCGCGCCACGCGCTCTCGGTCGAGGAGGTCTCCGAGGAGGCCGCCGAGTGCCTGAGGATCGAGCGGGGTCGGCCGCGCCTCGGGCTCGACATGGACGGCGACACGATCCCCCAGGAGGCCGGCCTCAACGAGCGCGCGGTGAGCTTGACGAAGGGTTGCTACGTGGGTCAGGAGACGGTCGCGCGGCTCCACTACAAGGGAAAGCCAAACCGCCACCTGCGGGGCCTCCGCCTGACCGCGCCGGCGACGACCGGCGATCCGATCTCGCTCGGCGACCGGGAGGTCGGCCGGCTCGGCTCGACCTGCGTCTCCCCCGCGCTCGGGCCGATCGGGCTCGCCGTTATCCGTCGTGAGGCCGCCCCGGGGGACTGGGTGACCGTCGGCGGCGACGGGACCACGGCCGAGGTCCTCGAGCTGCCGTTCCGGCCGAGCTAAGCGGGCGCGGCTACCATCGGCCGAGCCGTGCCCGGACCGGCCGAGAGGAGGAGCAGGCCCCGGCGGCGGCCGCCGGCCAGTCGTCACGGGCTGAGCGGCGAGAGCCCGCTCCTGGGTGGCGAAGTGCCGGAGAGCGAGCGGCGCGATCGGCTCACGGTGACCGCCGGGGCGGAGGAGCCGCGGGCGCCCGGACGCGACTTCGACGCGGGCGCCGGGGTCCTCGACTTCCCGGGCGCTGTCGAGGTTCCGCCGCCGGCGGCAGACCCGCGCGCGCTGCGCGACCTCATCCCGGCCCGAGAGCCCGACCGCGCGCTGGACGACTGGGGCCGCTCGGAGCGAGTGTTCAGCCTGATCGAGCCAGTGCTCGACTTCTACTACCGCTACTGGTTCCGGGTCGAGCAGCAGGGGGTCGAGCACGTGCCTTCGGAGGGTGGTGCCCTGCTCGTGTCGAACCACTCCGGAGCGCTCCCCCCGGACGCGCCGATGATCATGCAGGCCATCAGGCACGAGCACCCGAGCCCCCGGCCCGTCTACATGCTCGGCGAGCACTGGTTCAAGGGCTATCCGCTGGTCGGGATGCTGACCAACAAGATCGGGCTCGTCGCCGCGCACCCGGCCAACGCGCAGCGGTTGCTGCGCGATGAGGGCCAGCTCGCGCTCGTCTTCCCCGAGGGCCAGAAGGCGACGCGCAAGCTGTTTTGGCAGCGCTACCGGCTGCGGCGCTTCGGCCGGGGCGGGTTCGTGCGGAGCGCCATCCGCGCCCGCGTACCCATTGTCCCGATCGCCGTGGTGGGCGCCGAGGAGGCGATGCCGATCTTCGCCCACGTGCCCGCGCTGCAGCGGCTCACCGGCCTCATCTACTTCCCGATCAACCACGCGTTCCCCCACTTCGGGCTTGCCGCGGCGCTCATGTACCTCCCGGCCAAGCTCAAGATCCGCTTTCTCGAGCCCGTCGACCTCTCCCGGTACGGAGCGGAGGACGCCGACGACCTCTCACTCGTCCAGTCGGTCGCCGAGGACATCCGGGCGTCCATCCAAGGGAAGCTCGACGAGTTGCTCTCTTCACGAAGGTCCGTCTGGTTCGGTTAGGGTTGCCCGCGCTCGGGATGGAGGAACAGGGCAAGACGCGACGGATGCGCGCCGCCGTCCTCCTCGCCACAGGGGCCGTCGCCTTTGGGGCCGCGGGCTGCGGCGGCAGCGACTTCCAGAACAGGCCGCGCCCCCCCGTCCCGGTCGAGCTCACCGGAGTGATCCAGGGCGGCAAGGTCACGGTCTCGCCCAACCACGTCGGCGCCGGACCGCTACTGATCATCGTCTCGAACCAGACCCAGGACGCGCACACGATCACCCTCGAGGGCCGGTCCGTGCGCGAGCGGGTCGGGCCGGTCAACCCGCTCGACACGGCGACCATCCAGAAGACGCTGAACCCGGGCACCTACCAGGTGAGCGCCGGCTCGGCCGTCGCCGTGACGCGCCCGATCCGCCCGGCCCAGCTCGTGGTCGGCCGCGAGCGGCCGAACTCGAGCAACCAGGTCGAGTTGCCCTGAGCCGCGTGCGCCTCCTGTTGCACCGGCCGGCCACGCCGCCCGTGCCCGCTGGGTGACCCTCAATACGAGCGGGAAAGCAGCACACATTCGTCGAATCCGGCCGGTCGCCGCGCTCGCCGGGACGAGCGATTCGCCACGGGCGTGCGATGCCCTTGACCGTCGGGCCGCGGTCGCAGATCGCGGCCGCCTCTGGACGAGGTTGTGCCAAACGCAGCCGAGGTCCGGCGCCGTGGGCCTGGGCCGTCCTATGCACGCGGCGCCGAGCCGGGATCGGGCGATCGCCGGCCTCGCGGCCGCTCAGCCGGCGTCGTGACCCTCACCCGGCCAGCACCCGCGCGCCGGCCTGTGCTGCGCGCTCTAGCCCAGCTCGTCGAGGCTCGGCTGGGCGGGCGGCCGCGCCGTCGGCGCTGGCCGAGGCTCGTCCCCGCCCCGCACCAGAGCGTCGATCTCGGATAGGTGGGCGCGCGCCTGCTTCGCCATCGACTCGACGATCTCGCGCGCGTTCTGGATGCTGCTCTCGGCTCCGGTGAGCTGCCCCTTGACCCGGCGGACGTCGTCGAGTGTGGCCAGGGCGCGAGCCACCATGTCCTGGACGGCGGCCGCGTCGATCGCCTTGCCCCCGGCTCGGCGCATCAGCACGCGGGCCCGGGCCAGGCGGTAGCCGACCTCGAGCGCGAGCGGCACCCGCCCGACCGGGTCGAAGGCGAGGATCAGCTTGTCGCCGTCGTACTCGCGGAGCGCGTGCATGCGCGCCGGCACCTTGTCTTCGCTCGGGACGACGAGCACGCCGAAATCGGCCTCGCGCTCCTCCATTCCGCGCTCGAGCTCCTTGCGCGCCTCGGGCCTCGACAGCCGAGAGTTCTTGGCCTCGAAGACGATGCGCCCCTGCGCGGGGCCTGCCGCGGCATCGATCGAGACGAGCACGTCGCCGCTCTTGCCGGTGGCGCCCTTCTGGTCCCCGACCGCCTCCGCCACGTCGCCCTGGGCGGTGGCGAGCGCGTCGACGGCGTCGGCCACCTGTTCCTCGAAGGAGCGCCCCTTGGCCGTGCCGCGCTCGCGCTCGGCCTCGAGCTCCTCGAGCTTCTCCCTCTCGAGGCGCAGCCCCTGGAGCTGCTTCTCGAGGTCGGCCATCCGGTCGAGAAGCGCCCGCTCGGTGGCGTGCGCCTGGCGCAGCTCGCGGATCGTGGCGTGCTTGAAGTCGGCCAGCGGGTTGCGGTCGTCCGCCGAGGAGAACTGGCGCACGAGCTGCTCGCGCGACTCGACCATCGTCCGGGAGACCAACTCGCGCACGCGGTTCTGCACCGAGGTGGCGCTGCCGTCCGAGAACAGCTTCTCGAGCTCGCGGGCCAGCTGGCCGTTCTCGGGGGCGAAGACGGAATCGACCTTTTCGCCGAGGAGCTCGGCCACGGTGCGGGCGCGGTCGCAGAACTCCCGCTCCAGCTGGCGCGAGGCGCGCTCGAACTCGGTCCTCACGAAGTCGGCGTTGGCCGCGGCCTGCTCGCGATCGAGAACGCGGGCGCCGATCTCGATGGCGTCCACGACCGTGCGGGCGGGATCCTCCGCCGCCTGCTCGCGCTCCCGCACCAGCCGAACCGCGGCCTCGTCCTCGACCACGAGCGCGTCGATGGCCACGCGGTCGCCGACCGTCCGGACGTGGGGCTTGCGGAGTGGGGTGGCCGCTTCCATGGGGTAGCCGTCGCACCCTAAGGCCGGGATCTGACGGAAAGCGGAGAGATCGGCACCGGGACGGCCCTCCCCCCAGGTTGACGAGGGATTGCTTGCATGCAATACTTGCGTGCGTGCAATCATCTATTGCAGAGAAGCAAGCTCCTCCCGTCGACGAGCTCGCCGAGCGGATGTTCGGGATCTTCCGGGTCTGCCTGCCCGGCCCCGGCGAGTTCTTCGAGAAGGTCGAGGCGCTCGGCCTCTCCTTCACCCAGCTCAAGCTCCTCCAGTTCCTCGGTGAGGCCGAGGACGGCCTCTCCCTCGGCGCGCTCGGGGAGCACATCGGGCTATCCCTTCCCGCAGTGAGCCGGGCGGTCGAGGGGCTCGTCAAGCGCGGCCTCCTCCGGCGCGCCGAGGATCCCCACGACCGGCGCAGCAAGCAGGTCCGGCTCACGGCCAAGGGCCGGCGAGTCGGTGAGGAGCTGCTCGAGCTGCGGACCGCCGGCCTGCGCGACTTCGTCGAGAGCCTGACCCCCGACGAGCAAGCGGCTCTCCTCTCGGGACTTCGCGCGATCGAGCGCCGGCTGCCCCCCGCCGCGATCACCCCCAGGAGGTAGCCCACCCGATGCCGGACAGACTCCGACTGAACGACGGAAACCGCCGCTGGTGGACGCTCGCGGCGATGTGCTTCGCCCTGTTCATGATCATGCTCGACAACACGGTCGTGAACGTGGCGCTGCCCTCGATCCAGGGGGACCTGAAGGCCTCGCTCTCGAGCCTCGAGTGGACGGTCAACGCCTACACCCTGACCTTTGCCGTGCTGCTCGTGACCGGCGGACGCCTCGGCGACATCTTCGGCCGGCGGCGCATGTTCGTGTTCGGCGTGGTGGTGTTCGCCCTCTCGAGCGCGGCCATCGGCCTCTCATCGAACCAGGAGTGGCTCGTGGCCGGCCGGGCGCTCCAGGGCATCGGAGCCGCGTTCATGATGCCCGGCACCCTCTCGATCATCTCCAACGCCTTCCCGCCGGCCGAGCGGGGTCGGGCGATCGGGATGTGGGCCGGCGTCTCGGCCCTCGCCCTGGCGATCGGTCCGGTCGTCGGCGGCGCGCTCACCGAGTACGTGTCCTGGCGGGCGATCTTCTTCCTCAACCTGCCGGTCGCGGTCGGCGCGGTGGCGGTCACGCTGTTCGCGGCCAACGAGTCGCGCGACGAGACCGTCGACCGGGTCGTCGACTACGCGGGGATCGGCGTCCTCTCGGTCGGGCTGACGTCGCTGATCCTCGCCCTCGTCGAGGGCAACAACTGGGGCTGGAGCTCGGCGGCGATCCTCTCGCTGTTGATCGTCGCGGTGGTCGCGCTGCCCGCGTTCATCGTGGTCGAGCGCAGGGTGCGCGCGCCCATGGTGGACTTCTCGTTCTTCCGCTCCCGCACCTTCTTCGGGGCCAACAGCGTCGGGTTCATCGTCTCGTTCGCGATGCTCGGGATGTTCTTCTTCCTCGCCCTCTACATGCAGAACATCCTCGGATACAGCGCCGTGCAGGCCGGCGTCCGCTTTCTGCCGTCCACCCTCCTGATCATCGTCACCGCCCCGATTTCGGGTCGGCTCGCCGACCGGATCGGCCCGCGGCCGCTCATGGCCGTGGGGCTCACCCTCGTCGCCTTCTCGCTCTTCCTCCAGACCGGGATCGGCGTCCACACGGGCTACGGCGCCCTGCTCCCCGCCTTCATGATCATGGGCGTCGGGATCGGCCTCACCATGTCGCCGATGTCGACCGCGGCGATGAACGCTGTCGCCGAGGAGAAGGCCGGTGTGGCCTCCGGGATCCTGTCGATGAACCGGATGGTCGGCGGGACGTTCGGGGTCGCCGCGCTGGGCGCCCTGTTCCAGCATCTGGCCACAGGCCGCCTCACCACGCTGCTGGCGGGGACCGGCCTGACCGCCTCCCAGCGGTCGGACGTCGTCCACAACCTCGGGTCGGCGCGCGGTGGCTCCGGGGCGGGCCTCGACCCACACGTCGCCGCTCAAGTCGGGCGCGCTGCCCGTGAGGCGTTCGTCTACGCGCTCTCGCGCGGGATGTGGCTCTCCACCGCGGTGGCGGCGATCGGAGCGCTCGCGGCGCTCGTGCTGATCGAGCGCCGGCGGGCGCCGCAGCCGGACGCGGCGGCGACGCCGGAGGCGGCGGCCGAGGCGATGCGGGCGTAGCGCACTCCGCCCCGGTTCGCTAAGTTACGGCCCCCTGATTAGGGTGTCCTAACTGTGACCGCGAACGCGCAGAGGATCCGCTCGAGGGCACCTCTCCCCCGGAGGGCCGCTTGAGCTTCGCCGAGACGGTCCTGCTCGGTGCCCTCGCCGGGTTCACGATCTACCTCGGCCTTCCCTTCGCCCGCCTCCAGCTCCTCGGCGACCGGGCCCGCGTTGGGCTCGCGATGTTCGCGGTCGGCGTGCTGGCCTTCCTGTTCGTCGATGTTCTCGAGCACGGGTTCGCGATCCTCGAGCACGCCGTCGAGCGCTTCAAGGACGGCCGCGAGGGACTCGGCTCGCCGCTCGGGCTCGCGGCGCTCCTCGGCGGCGGCTTCGCGCTCGGCACCGCCGGGCTCGCGGTGATCGAGCGCCGGATGCGCTCGAGCCTGCCCCCACCCCCGCCCGCGGCCGGCGGCTCGGTCGGTGCCTTCCAGGTCGCCGAGTCGGTCCCCCTGGCCGACCCAGCGGAAGCCGCGCGCACGCGTGCGCTGTGGCGGAGCATGACCATCGCCGCGGCGATCGGGCTGCACAACTTCGCCGAGGGGCTTGCCATCGGCGTCTCGGCGAGCACCGGTGAGATCAGCCTGGCCACGGTGCTGATCGTGGGGTTTGCCCTCCACAACGCGACCGAGGGCTTCGGCATCGTGGGGCCGCTCGGGAACGTCCGCCCGTCGTGGCGCTGGCTCGCGGCCGCCGGGCTCGTCGGCGGGGGCCCCACCTTCCTCGGGTCGATCGTCGGGTGGAGCGTCACCTCGGAGCCGCTCGAGCTCGCGTTCTACGCGGTCTCGGGGGGCGCCATCCTCTACGTGATCGGCGAGGTCTGGAACGCCATGCGCCGCTACGGGCACCGCGAACTCGGGCTCTGGCTGCTCTCGCTCGGCTTCATGGTCGGCGTCGTGACCGACCTGGTCGTCGTCTACGGCGGCGCCTGACCAGGCCGCGCCGGTACGATCCGCGGCCGCTAGATATCGACGTAGCGGGCCCCAAGCGAACGCGGAGGACCGATATCGACCATGGCTGTTGACGTGACCAAGGTGTCCGAGCTCGAGGTGGAACCGGGGACGCTCCCCGACACGATGGCGGCCTGGGTGATCCGCGAGGAGCGCGAGGGCGAGCCGATCGACGCATTCCAGATCGAGGAGATCGAGGTGCCCGAGCCGGGCGCTTTCGAGGTGATCGTGCGCGTGATGGCAGCAGGGGTGAACTACAACAACGTCTGGGCCGCGCTCGGACAGCCGGTGTCGGTCATGCGCTACGGCGACCACCCTCAGTGGGGCCACCACATCGGCGGCTCGGACGCCTCGGGCATCGTGTGGAAGGTCGGTCCCGGAGTGACCCGCTGGCGGCCGGGCGACGAGGTCGTGATCCACTGCAACCAGGCCTCCTACGAGGATCCCGAGGTCCACGGGCTCGATCCCCTTGCCGCCCCGTCCCAGATGATCTGGGGCTACGAGACGACCTGGGGCTCGTTCGCCCAGTTCACCAAGGTCCAGGCCCAGCAGCTCCTCCCCAAGCCGAAGAACCTCACCTGGGAGGAGGCCGCCTCCTACGGGCTCGTCTACTTCACGGCCTACCGCATGCTGATCGACCGGTGCAAGCTGAAGGCCGGTGACCGCGTGCTCGTCTGGGGCGCGGCCGGGGGCCTTGGCGTGTTCGCCCTCCAGCTCTGCAAGATCGCCGGCGCCCAGGCGGTGGGCGTCGTCTCATCGGCGGCCAAGGGCGAGCTCTGTGCCAAGCTCGGCGCCTGCGGCTTCATCGACCGCAACGAGTTCGCGGGGATGATGCGCCGGGGCGGCGAGACCTCCGAGGAGGAGAAGGCCCGCTTCAAGGTCTCGCGCGAGTTCGCCAAGCGGGTGAAGCAGGTGCTCGGAGACGCCCCCGACATCGTCTTCGAGCACGTGGGCCAGGCCACCTTCCCGACTTCGGTGTTCGTGGTCAAGCCGTTCGGCAAGGTCGTGATCTGCGCCGGGACCACCGGCTACAACCTGGACTTCGACGTGCGCTACTTGTGGATGCGCCAGAAGGAGATCATCGGCTCGCACTTCGCCAACGCCTACGAGTCCATGAAGGCCAACGAGCTGATCGAGCAGGGACTGGTCCGCCCGGTGCTGTGGCGCACGATGGGGTTCGAGGGGGTGGCGGAGGCGCACCAGCTGATGCGCGACAACAAGCACCTGGGCAAGATCGCCATCCTGGTCGGGGCGGAGGAGGAGGGACTCGGGCGGACCGAGCGGGGTCCGGGCGCGATCCGGGCCGAGGTGGGCGTCTGATGGCGGCCGACGGCCCGATGCTCGTGACGATCACCTGGCACGCCAACCCGCTGCGAGGCGACCGCTTCGCGGAGGCGTGGCTACCGTCGGCCGAGAGCGTGGTCGACTTCGGCGCCGAGTGGTGGGGGTTCTTCCGCGCGTACGAGGGGGGCGCCGACTTCATCCAGGCGGCGATCTTCCCCACCAAGCACGACTTCGAGCGCTACTGGTACTCCGCGCGGACCGCCCAGGCCCGCGCGCAGGCGTCCGGGCTGTTCCAGATCCCGGTGCTCCCGGAGTTCCACAGCATCGTGGGCCGGGGCGTGGCCGCCGGCGCGGCGGCGGCCACCGGCTAGCCGTAGCCGACGGCCGGCCTCGTGGCGGGCGCCCCACGGCGAGTCGGGATTCGCGCAACGAGACGCCGGAGGAGCCCGACCTAGCCCTGCTCGAGCGGGGCCATGGTGAGGCCGGCGTCGCGAAGGCGCTCCCAGTAGAGCTCGGCCGGCTCGCGGGGACCGGACCACACGATCGCCTGCCCCGTGTTGTGGATCTTGTTCGCGATCGCGTAGCCCTCGTCGAGCGAGACCCCCGGGATGATGCTCGAGAGGGCGGCCGCCACCCCGTCGAAGGTGTTGTGGTCGTCGTTCAGGACGATCACGCGCCAGTTGTCCTCGAGCCCTTCGCCCGGACCGCCGACGCGTGGCATCTCGACGGTCTGGGAGCCGCTCACGCCTTGACGACCTCCTCGCCGCGCTCGGCGCGCTTGCGCCAGTAGCGCTCGAGCCCGAGCCACAGCTGTTCGGGGGGCGCCGCCAGCTCGACTCGGACGGCGGTCTCGTCGTCGACCGCGGCCCGCAAGTCCCGCCGCAGTCCGGCGAGGAACGACTCACGGTCCCCGTCGCGCGCCGCCTCCGCTCGCCGGTGCAGCGAGCTGCGCATCCGCTCGAGCTGGCCGGGGACGTCGTCGACCCGCCCGAAGTGGCTGAGGCAGAGCGCCGTGGCGTCCCACTCGGCCACCGCGTCCAGCGAGGAGAGCCAGGCCTCGACGTCGACGTCGGGCGGGGGCGTGGGCGCGATCGTGAAGTCGAACGGCGGGATGCGCACGCCGGCGATGTCGCCGACGTAGGCCTCGCCGCTCTGCTCGTGGAGGTAGGCCACGTGATGCGAGGCGTGCCCCGGTGTGTAGGCGACGCGGAAGCCCTCCACCACCTCGCCGCCGCTGAGCGCCCGAATGCGGTCCTCGGGCACCGGCGCGACCTCGCCCCACAGCCGCTCCATGTCGTCGCCGTAGAGACGCCTCGCGCTCTCGAGCAGCCGGCTCGGATCGACGAGGTGGGCGGCGCCGCGCTCGTGCACGTAGACCGGCAGGTCGGGGAAGCGGGCGGCGAGCGAGCCGGACGCCCCGGCGTGGTCGAGGTGGATGTGGGTCAGGAGCAGGGCGCGGGGCTCCCCGCTCTCGAGCCCGGCCAGCAGCGCCCCGAGGCCGGTCGACGGGCCGGGATCGACGACGACGCCGCCGACCTCGTACCCGCAGATCACGCGATCCCGCCCCAGGTGCATGACGTCGATCGCGCGGGTCACGGACATGCTGAACATACAATTCCCCCCGTGGCCGAGGCCAATCATCGCCTGCCGGAGCGCGATCGCCCCTGGGTGATGCGCACCTACGCCGGCCACTCGACGGCCAAGGACTCGAACGAGCTCTACCGCCGGAATCTGCAGAAGGGCCAGACCGGGCTCTCGGTCGCCTTCGACCTCCCGACCCAGACCGGCTATGACCCCGACGCCGAGCTATCCCGCGGCGAGGTCGGGAAGGTGGGCGTCTCCATCGCCCATAAGGGGGACATGCACGCGCTGCTCGGCGGCATTCCGCTGGGCGAGATGAACACCTCGATGACGATCAACGCCACCGCGGCCTGGCTGCTCGCCCTCTACATCACGGTGGCCGAGGAGAACGGGGTCGAGCGCGGCACGCTCCAGGGCACGACCCAGAACGACATCATCAAGGAGTTCCTCTCCCGCGGCACCTACGCGTTCCCGCCCGAACCGTCGATGCGGCTGATCGCGGACACGATCGCCTTCACGCTCGACCAGGTGCCGAAGTGGAACCCGATCAACATCTGCTCCTACCACCTCCAGGAGGCCGGGGCCACGCCGGTGCAGGAGATCGCCTACGCCCTCTCCACCGCGATCGCCGTCCTGGACGAGGTCCGCCCGCGCGTGTCCGCAGAGGCCTTCCCGAGGGTCTTCGGCCGCATGTCGTTCTTCGTCAACGCCGGCATCCGGTTCATCGAGGAGCACGCGAAGCTGCGGGCGATGGGCCGGCTATGGGAGGAGATCGGGCGCGGGCGCTACCGGGTCAGCGAGCCCAAGTACCTGCGCTTCCGGTACGGCGTGCAGGTCAACTCGCTCGGCCTGACCGAGTCCCAGCCGGAGAACAACATCATCCGCATCGTGCTCGAGGCGCTCGGGGTGACGATCGGCCGCGAGGCGCGCGCTCGGGCGATCCAGCTCCCGGCCTGGAACGAGGCGCTCGGCCTCCCGCGGCCGTGGGATCAGCAGTGGTCGCTGCGGATCCAGCAGATCCTGGCCTACGAGACCGACCTGCTCGATTACGCCGACGTCTTCGAGGGCTCAAAGGTCATGGACGGGCTGGTCGAGGAGCTGATCGACGGCGCGCGGGCGGAGATGGCGGTCGTGGCCGAGCACGGCGGCGCGGTCGCGGCCGTGCCGTATATGAAGACCCAGCTCGTGGAGTCGCACCGCGAGCGGGTGCGCCGGATCGAGTCCGGGACCCAGAGGGTGGTGGGGCAGAACTGCTTCACCGAGCACGAGCGCTCGCCGCTCGAGCAGGCGGAGGACGGCGGTGTACTGCGCGTCGAGCCCGGGATCGAGCGGGCGGCCATAGAGGCGGTTCGCGAGTGGCGGCGCAATCGCGACCAGGCGGCCGTCGACCGCGCGCTCGACGAGCTCCGGGCCGCGGCGGCGGACCGCGGTTCGAACATCATGCCGGCCACGCTCGTCGCGGCCAGGGCGGGCGCCACCACCGGCGAGTGGGCCGGCGCCCTGCGTGAGGTGTTCGGCGACTACCGCGCCCCCACCGGCGTCGCCGAGGCGGCGACCGTGGTCGACGACGTGGGGCTCGAGCCGCTCCGCGACAAGGTGGAGTGGGTGTCCGAGGCGCTCGGCCGGCGGGTCAAGATCCTCGTCGGCAAGCCCGGTCTGGACGGCCACTCAAACGGCGCGGAGCAGATCGCCGTCCGGGCCCGGGACGCGGGCATGGACGTGCTCTACGAGGGAATCCGCCTGACCCCGGCCCGGATCGCCGCGACCGCAGTCCAGGAGGGCGTCCACGTGGTCGGCCTCTCGATCCTGTCGGGATCCCACGCATCGCTGATCCCGAGCGTGCTCAGGGAGCTCCGCGAGCTCGGGGCCGACGTGCCGGTCGTGGTCGGCGGGATCATCCCGGCCGCCGACGCCGAGGCGTTGCTCGAGGCCGGGGTCGCCCGCGTCTACACGCCGAAGGACTTCGAGGTCAGCCGGATCATGGGCGACATCGTCGACCTCGTCGCCGAGCACCACGGCGTCTCGGTCGCGGCGTAAGCGAGCCGCCTCGGCGGGCGCGACTTGTAACGTAGCCGTCGCACACGTCTCCCACGTGTCGCTCGCGAGCCGGCACGATCGGCGCCATGACCGACGTTTGGCGCTTTGCGGGACATAGTGTCCCGAAAGGCGCCAGACCCCCTCTGGCGCGGCGGATCGCGATGCTCGCCGAGCGGCAACACGGCGTCGTTTCGCTAGCGCAGTTGGAGGCGCTCGGGATGACGGCGACCGCGGTCCGCAAGCGGGTGGCCCGCGGCTCGCTTTACCCCGTCCACCGCGGCGTGTACGCGGTCGGTCATCGGGTGCTGCCGTCGAAGGGGCGGTTGATGGCGGCGGCGTTGGGCTGCGGCCGCGGTGCCGTCCTCTCACACCGCTCAGCGGCCGCGCTCTGGGGCATCCATCCCGGGGGATCGGGCCGAGTCGAGGTCACGCTCGCCCGGTCGGACCGGCCGCAAGCTGCCGGGCATCAGCGGGCACAGTGGCGCGACGCTAGAGGCGGAGGACGTGACGGTAAGCGATGGAATCCCGTGTACGACGGTGGCCCGCACGTTGCTCGACCTCGCCGAGGTCGCCGGCCACGACGCCGCCGAGCGCGCATGCGAGCGCGCCGAGGCGCTCCGGCTGTTCGACCTCGCAGCCGTGCAGCGGATCCTCGAGAGGGCGGCGGGCCGGCGCGGCGCTCCTCCGCTCCGAGCCGCGATCGCGGCCTGGCGGCCGGAAGCGTCGCTGACGAGAAAGGAGCTCGAGCGGCGACCTCTGAACCTCTGCGCCTCGCTTCCGGCGCGCCCGGAGGTGAATGCGTGGGTCGAGCTCCCGGGCGGTGGCGTCGAGGTGGACTTCCTGTGGCCGGGCGACGGCTTGGCGGTTGAAACCGATGGGCACGCGGTCCACGGCACGCGCCGCGCGTTCGAGCGCGACCGCCGCCGCGACCAGCGGCTCCCGATGGCGGGCTTCCGCGTCGCCCGCTTCACCTGGAGGCAGGTGGCGGGCCACGCGGACGAGTTGGCCGCCACCTTGGACGCGCTGCTTGCTCGCTAGCGTCCCGCCCTGATGGCCACCAACCCCTCCGAGCTCGGGCGCCGGCTGCGGGAAGGGGATCGATCCGCCGCGCCCGCGGCGCTCAACGTGATCGAGAATCGCTCGGCCGAGGGACGGGAACGGGCGGCCGAGCTGCTCGCCGAGGTCTCGCCCGCCGCCCTCGGGGGCGAGGCGCCGGCCCATCTCGTCGGGGTCACCGGCCCGCCCGGGGCGGGCAAGTCGAGCATGCTCTCGGCGCTGCTCGACGCCTGGCGCCGCCAGGGCCGGACGGTGGCGGTCCTGGCGGTTGACCCGTCCTCGAGGCGCTCGGGCGGCTCCCTCCTCGGGGACCGGGCCCTCATCGAGCACGACCCCGGGGACGACGGCGTGCTGATCCGCTCGACCGCGGCGGGGGGCCGGCTCGGCGGCCTCGCCCCGGCGACGCGGGAGGCGGCCCAGGCCCTCTCCGCCGCCTTCGACGTGGTCGTCGTCGAGACGGTCGGCGTCGGTCAGTCCGAGACCGACGTCGAGGAGGTGGCCGACACGGTGGTCGTCGTGGTCCAACCGGCGTCTGGCGACGTGCTCCAGTTCCTCAAGGCCGGCATCATGGAGGTGCCGGACGTGCTGGTCGTGACCAAGGCCGACCTCGGACCGCCCGCGGTCCGGGCCCGCGGCGACCTGGTCCAGGCGCTCCGTGCCCTGGGGTCGGCCCACGTGCCGGTGCTCGCCGTCTCCTCGATCCCGCCGCCCACCGGCATCGACGATCTCATGGACGCCCTCGAGCGGCATCGGGCGGCACTCGACGTGGTCGGCCGCCGGGCCCGCGCCCGCCGCCTCTCTGCCCTCCGCGAGCTCACCGCCGAGCGCGGCGAGTCCGCCCTTCGCGCTCTGGGCGGCAGGCGGGCGGCCGAGCGCCTGTTGGCCGGCCACGATCCGAAGGCGGCCGTGCCCGAGCTCGTCGCCGCGCTCGAGCGCGAGGCCGCGAGCTGAGTCCCCGGCGGAGGCCCCACGCGTGCAGTGGGGTCAGGTGGCGAGCAGGGCCTCGGCCTCGGCCAGGTCCTGCGGCGTGTCCACGCTTCGGACGATCGCGGGCGGCAGCGCCACCCGGACCGGGTTGAGCGACTCGACCGTGGCCGTGAGCGCCGCGTCGGGCGCGGCGGCGCGGAAGGCGTCGAGCGCCGCCGGCGCGTACATGGCGAGCACGGGCTGCAGGACGCCCTCCGACACCGCGACCACCGCGGGCGAGCCCGCGGCCGCTCCGGCGGCGGAGAGCAGGCTGCGACAGGCGTCCGCCGTGACGAACGGCATGTCGGTTGCGCAGACCAGCACCGGGCCACCGGCGCGTTCGAGGGCGTGCGCGATGCCGGTCGCCGGATGGCGCGGCTTCGGCGGCTCCTCCCAGCGCTCGACCCCCTCGCCGAGCTCGGGCAGCTCGGTCGAGGGCTTGCACACCACGGCCACCTGGTCGCAGAGCTCGGACAGGGCGGCGAGCGGGTAGCAGACGAGGGGCCGCCCGGCCAGCATGGCGGCCGCCTTCGACCCCCGACCCAGGCGCCGGCCCGCGCCTCCCGCTAGAACCGCGCCGGTTATCGCGCTTCGGCCTCGACCCACACGATCGGCGAGACTGTAGTCCCATCGCGGTCATCGGCGACGACAGGGTGCGGGCGCTGTCCGCGCTGGCGCTCGGCACGACGATCTGCGCCTGGATCGCGGCGCCGGCGAGGGCCGCGCCGACCGGCCCGCTCGACCAGCACGGGCGCTGGGTCACCGACGCGCTCGGGCGCACGGTGATCCTGCATGGGGTGAACATGGTCTGCAAGCGGCCGCCGTACTACCCCGCGGCCGCCGGCTTCGACGCCCGCGACGCCCGCTTCCTGGCCCGCAACGGGTTCGACTCGGTGCGGCTCGGGGTCATCGAGAAGGGCCTCGAGCCGCGGCCCGGCGCCTACGACGAGGCCTACCTCCGCCACATCGCGGCCACCGTCCGCACGCTGACCCGGCGCGGGATCTTCGTGCTGCTCGATTTCCACCAGGACATGTACAACGAGCGCTTCCAGGGCGAGGGCTGGCCGGACTGGGCGGTGCAGGACGACGGCCTCCGCCGGTCCCGAAGCTCGGCTTCCCGACCAACTACTACGCCATGCCGGCGCTGATCCGCGCCTTCGACCGCTTCTGGGCCAACAGCCCCGGCCCCGGAGGCGTGGGCCTGCAGGACCGCCTCGCCGCGGCCTGGCGGCACGTCGCGGCCCGCTTTAGCTCCGAGCGGCGGCTCGTTGGCTACGACCTCCTCAACGAGCCCTGGCCGGGCAGCGCCTGGCCGACCTGCGCCCACCCGCTCGGCTGCCCGCCGTTCGACCGCGGTCCACTGACCATGTTCTACCGGCGG
>DASQXU010000423.1:0-2905 GCA_035639555.1 Thermoleophilaceae bacterium | reverse complement strand
GCGTCAGGGACTTCCGCTCGAACGGGCTGCTCGAACACGCGGCGGTCTACTACCTCGCCGCGGGGGGCTCCGCTCAGGAGGTCGCCGGGCTCGCCGACCGGGAGCGCGACCGCCGTGCTCTCTCGACGCCCAGCCTCACGGGCCGGCGCCCGGATGCCGATCGCGCTGCGCCGCCGTGACCGGCGCGCCTCCAGGTCGCTGAGCGCGGCACGAAGACGAGCCCGGCCACGGTGGGAAGGTGTGGACCGCGGCCTCCGACTCCCGCGGGCCTCCGTACGACCCGCGGCGGCTGGCCGAGAAGAAGGCGATCGATTCGCTCTTCTTGCGCGAGGTCGAGCGGGACCGGATCGTGCTCGCCGGGAAGAGCTTCCGCCCCTTCCGGACTTGCCGGAGCATGAGCGACCGCCGATGTACGGGCCGGGCGGGGTGATGACCCGCTCGTTTCGCTGGCTGTCGATGGCCCGGCGCACCTGGCCGACGCCGAGCACTCGCTGGAGGGCCGCGGCGACAGCGGCGCGCGGGCGAAGCACCGCCTACTACGCGATGCTCTACGCGGCGCGGGCAGCCCTGAGCGAGGACGGCCGCGTCGCCCGGAAGCACGGCGGCACGTGCCATGTGATACGCAAGCTGCTCGTCGCGCGCGGGTTCGACGAGGCGCTGGTGGCGAGGGCCCAGGAGATAAAGGGCGATCGCCTGGCCGCCGACCACGCCGGGGCGACGTTCAGCCACGCGAGGAGCGAGGCCCACGTCCGCGACGCGCGGCGGTTTGTCGAGGCGATCGAGCGGCTGATCGGCGCGGAGCCGCCCCGCGGCGGCGCCGGCTGAGCCCGGGCTTTAGGAGCGGATCACCTCCAGCACCTCGTCGCGCTTCTCCTCCATGTGCTCGGGGGAGCGGACCGACTCCAGGTTGAGCCGTAGCAGCGGCTCGGTGTTGGAGGGGCGTACGTTGAAGTGCCAGTCCTCGTAGTCCACGGACACGCCGTCGAGCCAGTCCACCTCGCCGTCCGAGTAGCGCTCGGCCAGCTCGCGCATCTTCCCCTCCTGGTCGTCGACCTCGGAGTTGATCTCGCCCGAGATGAAGTAGTGCTCGCGAAGGGGGGCGAGAAGTTCGCTCAGCTTCCTTTCCTTGATGGACAGCAACTCGAGGATCAGGAGGGCCGGGATCGTGCCCGAGTCGGCGTTGTAGAACTCACGAAAGTAATAGTGGCCGGAGACCTCGCCCCCGAAGGCGGCGGCCGTCTCGTGCATGCGCGCCTTGAAGAAGGCGTGGCCCACGCGGTTGCGCAGCGCGGTGCCGCCCGCCCGGCGCACGGTGTCCTCGACTGCCCTGCTCGCGCGGACGTCGTAGAGGATCGTCGCGCCGGGCTCCTTCGCTAGGACCGACTCGGCGAGCAGGGCAGTGAGGTAGTCCCCCGCCACGAACTCGCCAGTGTCGTCGATAAAGAAGCAGCGGTCGGCGTCGCCGTCCCAGGCGATCCCGAGCTCGGCCCCCTCCGAGCGGACCTTCTCGATGATGAAGCGCCGGTTCTCGGGCAGCAGCGGGTTCGGCTCGTGGTCGGGGAACTCGCCGTTCGGTTCCCAGTAGGTCTGCACCTGGTCGATCGGGAACGAGTCGAGGATCGGGCCGACCATCGGCCCCGCCATGCCGTTCCCGCCGTCGAGCACCACCCGCATGCGGCGGATTCGCTCCGGGTCGATGAACCGAAGGGCGGCGGCGCGAAACTCCTTGCCGAGGTCGGCCTCGTGCAGATCGCCGCGCCGGTCGGCGGGCGGGCCCGGGTCGCCGGCCGAGGCGAGCTCGCGCAGGTCGCCGATCCCCGCGTCGCCGGACAGCGCGATCGCCCCCCGCCGGACCACCTTGGCACCGGTCCAGCCCTTCGGGTTGTGCGAGGCCGTGCACGCGAGCCCGCCGTCGAGGTCGCGCGAGCCGACCGCGAAATAGAGCATCTCGGTCGCCGCCATCCCGATGTCGAGCACGTCGGCGCCTTCGTCGCGCAGTCCCTCGACGTAGCGGGCAACGAGGGAGGGGGCGGAGGGCCGCATGTCCCGGCATACCGCGACCTCGAGCTCCGGCGGCTCCTTGCCCTCGAGCTCGGCGAGCACCGGGGCCAGGGCACGCCCGACGCGGTAGGCCACCTCCTCGTCGATCTGGTCCGGATGTAGGCCCCGGATGTCGTAGGCCTTGAAGATCGAGGGGTCGATCGTCCGGGTCCGGTCGCCCACGCGCGGCACTCTAACCCCCTTCCCGGCGGGCGATCAGAACAGCTTCGAGAGCGTCTCCCAGGAGTCATCGAGGCTCTGGGGGAGGACCCGCGTCGAGCCGATGACCGGCATGAAGTTGGTGTCGGCCCCCCAGCGCGGCACGACGTGGAGGTGCACGTGGTCGGCTACGCCGGCACCGGCCACGGCGCCCTGGTTTACCCCGAGGTTGAAGCCGTCCGGCGAGTAGGCCTCGCCGATCGCCCGCAGCGAGCGCTGGGTCAGGTGCATGAGGTCGAGCAGGATGTCGTCGTCGAGGTCCTCGATCGTCGCGAGGTGCTCGAAGGGGGCGACCATTACGTGGCCGTTGTTGTACGGGTAGGCGTTGAGCATCACGAAGCAGCGCTCGCCGCGGGTGACGATGTAGCTCGCCCTGTCGTCGGCGGCGTCCGGCTTGACGCAGAAGATGCACTCGTCGGACTTCGGGCCCTTTATGTACTCCAGGCGCCAGGGCGCCCAGAGCCGCTGCTCGGCCACGTGCCTAGAGCCAGCCCCGGCGGCGGAAGAACGCGAGCAGGCCGACCAGGATCACGACCATGCAGCTCACGATCACCCAGAAGGCGGCGATCCGGTGCTCGCCCGGCAGGCCCACGTTCATGCCCCAGATGCTCGCGATCAGGGTGAGGGGGAGCATGACCACCGAGAA
>DASQXU010000422.1:0-3083 GCA_035639555.1 Thermoleophilaceae bacterium | reverse complement strand
GCGCTGTCGGCCTTCGCCGCCGCCGAGGGCGCCTCGCTCGGGCATGTCAAGCCGCACGGGGCTTTGTACGCGATGTGCTCGAGCGATGGCGAGCTCGCCGGTGCGGTGGCCGCGGCGATGGCGGAGGTAAAGCCGGACATGCTGCTCCTGCTGCTCCGCGACGAGGTCGAGGACGCGGTCTCGGAGCACGGCATACGGCTCGTCCGAGAGGCCTTCCTCGATCTCGACTACGACGCCGACGGCGGGCTGATCATCGAGCGCGTCAAGGGAGCGCGCGACCCGGAGCAGGTAGCCGAGCGGGCGCTGCGCCTCGTCCGGGAGCACCGCATCGAGAAGCTCGACGGCTCCGACCTCGAAGTCGACGCGCCCACGGCGTGCATCCACGGCGACGGGCCGAACGCGGTCGCGATCGCGCGGACGCTCAAGCGGCGGCTCGAGGGGGAGGGCATCGCGATCGCTCCGCTCGCCCGGACCCTGGCCGCGACCGGCTGAGCCGCGGAGCGGCAAGCGTTCCCTAGACGCGCAGCGCGACGATCTCCTGTCCCGCCTCGACCGCCGCCTCGTTCTCGACCAGGAAGCGCTCGACGTGGCCGTCCGTCTCCGCCTTGATCTCGTGGAAGTTCTTCATGATCTCGACGAGACCGACCACGTCGCCCGAGCTCACCTCATCGCCCTCGGCCACGTACGGGTCGGCCTCGGGGTTGGGCCGCCGGTAGAACGTCCCGGGATAGGGGGACTTGATCGTGTGCTCTGCCATCTCTAGACGTCCTCCAGGCTCGCGTCGGTAAGCCGGTCGCCGAGCTCGCGCCCGAGGTCCACGGCTTCCTCGATCGTGACCTCCCGGAAGCGGAGCCGGTCGCCAACCGGCCGGAGCTGTCCGATCTTCCACAGGCCGGCGTGAACCAGCGTCCCGGCCACGACGAATCCGCCGGCGGTCGGGCCGTCCGGGCCGAGGATGACCGGCAGATCGCCGTTGACGTTGATCGCCCCAACCGGATAGCTGTTGTCGAGGATGTTGGACGGATGGCCGCCGGCGATCCCGCCGCTCTCCCGCGCCCACCGGAACCTGTAGGGCTCGAGGCGGATGCCCGTGCGGTCGGAGTTTCGATCGACCGGCCAGGTATGTGTGAAGAGCGTCTCCATGTCCTCCTCGGTCAGGAAATCGGGCGAAGCCTGAGGCCCTCTGATCGTCTCGATCTCCCACTCCCTCGCGTAGTCCGGTCGCGCCGCGTCCCTGAAGCGCTTCGGCCTACCGCGGGCGGCTTCCTCGTCCTCCTCGCCGAGCGGGAGCCGATCGCCGGCCTGTAGCGCCCGGCCGTCCAATCCTCCCAGCGCGCCCATTGTGTAGGTCGCGCGCGAGCCAAAGAGCGGCGGGACGTCGATGCCGCCGGAGATCGCCACGTACAGCCGGAAGCCCGGACCCTGGGCGATGCCGATCCGGAGCTCCGTCCCCGACCGCACCCGGTGGCTCACCCAGAGCGGGATCCGCTCGCCGTCCACGGTCACCTCGGCCTCCGCGCCGGAGACCGCGATCGTCGCGTCCGTCTCGAAGCGGAGGCCGAACGCCCCTAGCGTGACCTCGAGCCCGGCCGCCGACTCGGGGTTGCCCGCGAGCAGGTTCGCCGCCCTGAAGGCGAAGTGATCCATGGGCCCGGCCGGAAAGAACCCCTGCCTGAGCATGCCCGGCCGCCCCGGATAGTCCTGGATCGTGGCCTGGATCCCGCCCTCGATGACCTCGGCCGCTCTGGCGCCGGCGCTCGCCACCTAGCTCACCTCCTAGGGCACCGGGGTCATGTCGGCCGCCTGCTCGCGCCGCCTGCGCCGCTCCTCGGCCTCCTCTTCGATGTCCGGGAGCCACTCGAGGTAGCTGCCGACGTTGAAGGGCGCTTCCTCGATCTCGTAGACGTAACGGTCTGAGCGCACGTCGTCCCAGATCCCCAGCAGCTCCTCCTCCTCCACCCGCTGGAACCTCACCCGGTCGCCCGGCCTGAGCAGGAGCGGATTGTCCCGGAACGCGGAGTTCCGAGCGTGCAGGTCGAAGATGGGAAGCGAGCGGCCTACCAGCTGGTAGCCCCCCGGGGACTCGTCCGGATAGATCGCGAAGCATGGCCCCCCGAGGCCGAGCGCGCCCTCCGCCGTCCAGGTGCGCGTCGGGTTGTACTTCGGCACGACGACAACATGGCGAGGGTCGACCGGGAACAGGAAGGGAAGGCCCGGGAAGAAGCCGATGAAGCCGTTCCAGTGCTCCGTGGAGAGCACCGAGTCGTAGAGCTCGTCACGGCTCGACAGCCCGTTGTACCTCACGATGTAGTCGATGTTGTTGCCGCCCTCGCAGTTGGGCGCATCGGAGCGGATGCCGTGCACGTACCGCTGGACGGCCTCGCGCGACTGCGAGTCGTCGAAGGCGACGGGGAGCCGGATGATCCGGCTCGGGATCTCGATCTCGCGCTCGGCGGGGAGCTCCGTGTGGACTGCCTGCAGGTGGTCGAGGAGGTCGGACACGGCGAGCTCCTCCGGCCGGTAGCTCACGAGGATGGAGCGGAATCCGGGCGCGACCTCCACCAGCCCGTCCACCGGGCGGTCGCGCAGCGCCGTGTCCACGGCGAGCACGAAGAAGTTCAGCGTGAGGTCGAGCTCCATTTCGCCGTACTCGATCAGCAGGGCCCGGTCGCCCGCGTAGCGGTACGTGATGCTCGGCTTGCCGCCGGCCGCGGGGCGGCGGTCGACGATGGCCTCGACCGAAGCGTTCACGTCAGCGGCCCGGGCGAGCCCTTGTCTTGCCGGCCATCCCCACCTTTGCCTCTCTTCCCAACCGAGGCCGCTCCTAACCGGCCCGAGCACGCCGAGCAGCTTGCGAAAGCACGCAAAATAATCTGCGGTGCTTGAGCATTTGATCCCGAGCGCAAGTCGTGGGAGGCTGGGCGTAGTCATTCTTCGCCCGGGGACTCCCAGTGGAAGGAATACGACGACCGCGGGCGGCGTGTCTTGTCAAGCTCGCGACGGCAGCGCCGGCAAAGGCCGGTGACGGAGGAGCCGCCGCGCCTCGGGCCCGAAGGGAACGCGCACTCCTGGCCCCGCCTGAT
>DASQXU010000421.1:0-7294 GCA_035639555.1 Thermoleophilaceae bacterium | reverse complement strand
ACCGAGCCGCCACCGGCGCTCCTCGCCCTCGCGCACGCGTTGGTCGTCGCCACGGTCCTCTCTCCGGTCGAGCGACGGGGCCTGCGGCTTCCGCAGAAGTGTCCCCTTCGCTCATCTGCGCGTGAGGCAGTCCCACGACGGTGTAGGTTCGCCCTTCCGGCAACCCAAGGAGGTGTCATGTACGCACGCGTAGTCAGGTTCACGGACGTCGATTCCGATCACCTGGCCGGGCGCTTGGCCGAGGTCGAGGCCCGCGAGCAACCCCCTGTGGACATTCCGGCCAAGGGAGTCCAGATCCTCTACGACGCGGACCAGCGCACCGCCGTCGTGATCCAGCTGTTCGAGACGGCCGATGATATGGCGGCGGCGGAGGCCCCGCTCGATGAGATGGACCCGGCGGACACACCGGGCACGCGCGCTTCGGTCGACCGCTGCGAGATCAAGGCCGACCTGAGCTAGCTGAGCCGTCGCCGCGCCGCGGGCGATGCCGCGAGGGCGGACCCGGGGCCACGGTCATCGAGAACGATCGCCGAGCGCAGGTTGGGGCGACCCTGAGTGCCGCAATCGCTCTGCCGTAGGCCGGTGGGTTGTCTCGCGCGGAGGCCGGCGCCCACAGGGAACGCCCGAACGGAAGGGCCGAACGAGAGCTCTCTCGCCTGTAGCGGCCTGCGCTCGTGGTCTGGGGCGAGCTGGATGAGCGATATCAGCCCGTAGGCGAGGGACCGGAGAGGCGTTCATGCCGGGCGGGCGCTTCACGCTCGCCCCGGGCGGCCACGCGCGCTGGCTCGACGACGCCGTTCGCGACTTGATCGTCGACGCGTACTCCGCGTGGCCGGGATCCGCAAGCTAGGTGCCGCCACTCCGACCCTGCGGCTGTGGTCGACTTCGTGGCGCGAACCGGACGCTTAACGAAGGAACCACCATGAGCACCACCGTTCCCCGACACCCGGGAGAGCCTATGCGGGCGCTCCGCATTCATGCCCGGGGTGGACCGGAGGCGCTGGTCGACGAGGAGGCGCCGGTACCCGACCCTGCGATCGGCGACGTCCTCGTCCGCGTCGGCGCGGCTAGCTTCACGCCCACCGAGCTAGCGTGGCCCTCGACGTGGGTCGACCGCGCCGGCCGTGACCGTACGCCGGTGATCCCCGCCCATGAGGTGTGCGGGATCGTGCAGGGGCTCGGTTATGGGACCACCGGCTTCGAGCTTGGTGATGTCGTCTACGGCCTGACCGACTGGTACCGGGACGGTGCAGCGGCCGAGTACGTCGCGGTCGAGGCGCGCAACCTGGCGCCGAAGCCGGCCGCGCTCGACGAGACTGAGGCCGCCGCGACCCCGATGCCGGCGCTGACCGCACGGCAGGCGCTTCTGACCCACGGCGCGCTCGCCCAGGGGCAGACGGTCCTCGTGCTCGGCGCCGGCGGCGGCGTCGGGAGCTTCGCCGTTCAACTCGCTCGCGTAGTGGGGGCCAGCGTCATCGCCGCTGCCCGCTCCTGGGCGCGCGACGCTGTCCTGGAGCTGGGCGCCGACGAGTTCATCGATGTCGATCGGGAGCCGTTCGGGGCTCCGGCACTCGGTGTCGACCTTGTCTTCGACCTCGTTGGCGGCGATACCCTGGCCCGTTCCTGGTCGCTGGTCCGCCCGGGCGGCTCGGTGGTTTCCGTTGTCGAGGACCCTTCTACGGCTCCCCAAAGGCGGGCGGATGCTCGTTCAGTGTTCTTCGTCGTCGAGCCGAACGGCGCCGAGCTTGGCGACCTGGCCGGACGGCTGGAGGCCGGCGAGCTGCGGCCGGTAGTCGGCGAGGTCCGCCCGCTCGCCCAGGGAAGCGATGCGTTCGCGTCGAAGCGATCTGGCGGGATGCTCGGGAAGAGCGTCCTCCGGGTCGCTGGATGAGCTCCCGCACCTGGGGCCTTCTCGCCGGTTCTAGGAGCCCGTTGAGACGAATCCGGAACGTGGGGGTGGTGCGGTTGCGGTCACGGTCACTAAATGGCGGTCGCGCGTGCTGCCGGCTCCCTCTCGCCAGGGTGCTATCAAGCAGCCCGCGGTGCGCGCCGAGATCCAGGGCGGAAGAGAGAGATCTAGATGGCCGCACGGCGGCCGGAGGCGAGCGGGGGGCGCCAGGTCTCGTTGCGCGACGCCCCTGCTAGCGGGATCACCGTCCTGGTCGCGAGGCTGCAAAGGTGAGGGTCCAGCTTGCCCTCGCGCGCGGCGAGCGGCGTGGCCGCTAGCCTGCGTGCATGGTCGAGCCGCCTCGTGTCGAGGTCTGGTCGGACTACCTCTGACCGTTCTGCTACGTCGGCCTCGAGCGGGCCGCGTGGCTAAAGCGCCGGTACGGCGCCGAGGTCGAGGTCCGGCCCTTCGACCTCCACCCCGAGTACCCGCCGGAGGGAATCCCGCGCGAGCAGCTCGAGCGCCGCTACGGCGAGGAGCTCCAGTACGCGGTCCGGCACCTGGTCGCGGAGGCCGGGCTGCCGGAGCCCAATCTGCCCCCGCGCGTCCCGAACACGACGCGCGCGCTGGCGCTGACCGCCTACGCCGGGGCGCACGGGCGGGCCGAGCCCCTGCACGACCGCCTGTTCCGCGACTACTGGGCCGAGGGCCGGGATCTGCTCGAGGAGCGGGTGCTGCTCGATGCAGCCGAGGCCGTCGGGCTCGACCGGGAGGAGGCGGCGGCCGCGCTCGCGGAGCCGCGCTGGCGCGATGAGGTGAGCGCCTCGACCGCGCGCGCCCTCGGGCTCGGGATCGGCGGCGTCCCGGCCTTCGTGGTCGACCGCCGGCTCCTCGTCCCCGGGGCCCAGCCGCACGAGGTCTTCACCCGCGTCCTCGAGAGGCTGGGGCACGAGCCGATCACCCGCCGGGAGTAGAAGGGGAGCATCGCACGCGTCCTCAGGGCGCCCACGCGATCCTGATGCCGTGCTCGCCCATGCCGGTTGACGCCGGTGGCTTCATCCGAAACGGGCTCGTCGCATGAATCGCCCAGAAGGACGGCGGTGACAACGCTCGCTCGCGAGAGGATCGTGCGGCGCCCGCCCGCCGACGTCTTCGACTTCGTGGCTCGGAATCACTCGAGAACCACCCGAGGTGGGACCCGGACGTCTTGGAAATGACCCAGACGACCGCGGGGCCTGTAGGTCTCGGCACGACCGCTCGGGTGGTGCGGCGACAGGGGCGTCGACGAGTTGAGGGCACCGCCACCGTAATCGCGTATCAGCCGGATCGAACCGCGGCCTGGGAGGTGCGCTTCGGGGCTTTTCTGCTGCGGCAGCGCTCGGACTACACGCCCGAGCAGGGTGGCCGCGCGACACGCGTGCGGCTCACCGTCGAAACCAGCGCCCGGGGACCGATCCGATTCCTCTTGCCGCTCATGCGTAACCGCTTTCGCCGGACGATGGACCGGAGTCTCAGCACAATTGCTGCCCTGATTGAGGGGAGCGGCAGCTCGCCGAGCGGCCGAGACTAGCGTCGTGTCACGTGGTTTGCAGGCGTCGGCCGACCGGCCGGGCGCAACGACCAAACGCGATCCGTTGAGAGGGCGTCCCGCCGAGTGGGGGATTCACGACGTTGCCGGCTGGGGGTCCTCCCGCACGACCACGGTCTCGGCGATGGGGATGATCTCGTCAAAGGGCAGCTCGGCACGCGAGGCGTGCTCGCGGATGGCTTCAGGACTGGTGGCCTCGTATACGCAGACCGTGCCGACCGAGCCCTGGCCCTCCTCGAGCACATAGCTCCTGATCCAGCGGATGTCGTCCGACATCTCCTCGTCGCCAACCTGCCGCGAGCGCTCGGCGGCTGCCTCCAAGTCCTCGGGTGACCGCCAGCCACGCCGTCGCAAGATCGCATACAACTGCATGTCGCCTCCGTTCTTCGGCTTCGCTGAGGGCCAGCTTCGCCAATCGGCTCCAGTTGGTCAAGGTGCCCGACCAGGACGACGAGACACGAACGGCCAGGGGCTAGGTGAACGGCACCAGAGAATCCAAGCCAGGGCGGTCTGGAGGTTCAGTGGGGCGGCGGAGGATCGCGACGTTGCCGGTACCTCGAAGCCTCCGACGCGGCAGGTTCCGGAGCCGTCGCCAGCGGAAGGCACCCATCATGGCTTCCGGCAGCAGCTCCCAGTCGAAGTTACGTTCGGCATAGGACACAGCGAGGCGGATCGCACGGATCCACAGATCGTCGACGATGACCAGCCCTCGTGGTCGCACGAGCCGATCGGCGAAGCAGAGATCGAGGAAGATGGCTTGGAAGCTGTGGTCCCCATCGATCAAGGCGAAGTCGAAGCGGCGACCCTCGACGACGACGCGGGGGAGGACGAGCTGAGACTCACCCCGAACCAGTTCCACTAGGTCCTCGAGACCGGCCGCGCGAACCGTCCGCAGACCCGCCCCGCCGAAGAACTCGCTCGGGAAAGGCTCGACCACGACGTGGTGTGCGTCGGGGCGACCTACCTCGAGCAGCGCCTCGCATAGGGAGAGCGTCCCCACCCCAAGGCCGAGACCTACCTCCAGAGTGGTGCCGACGCGCTCGGAGATCGCGAGGTCCCTGATTCCTCGCGCGTCCGCCTCGGCGAGGGCGTGGGGCTCGAGCGGAACCCAACTTTCATCCTCCGCCTGCACCTCGCCACGGGCGAACAGCTGCTCGAGGTAATGATGGACGTCGGCCGCGGTGACCGGGACAGCCCGGCGCTCGCCACTCGACGTCATCGCCCGCAGTATCCCAGCGCACTCGTCGCTGGCTCGGGCTCGTCGGCAGCGCCGATGGCACTGAGGGGTGACCAGGGTCGGTCACACCGATGCGCCCGCCAACTAGCCCGTCCCGTGTGCGGCGACATCCGCAAGCTCGACGCCGCCCAACTGGCCTAAGGTGCACCGGCGGGGCAGGGTCACGGTGAAAGGATCGGAGGCGAGGCTTGCTCACGCTGGCAGTGGACTGGGCCGAGGTGACCGCGATAGCCACGTCGCTCTTGGCCCTTGGCCTACTGGGCGCGTTCGGCGCTGCGGTGTTCGCAGCCCAGCAGGTACGGGAGGCTCGCAAGAGCCGTGAGGCGCAAATGGCGGCCGAGTTCTTCCGCCGGTGGAACGAGGACGCACTGGTAGAGGCCCGGCGGATGGTCGCGCGGTTCAAGTCAGCCGACGAGCTACGCGACGCGTACACGGCATGGGTGGCGGCGGATGCCCCCGAGGCCTACGTGCTCTACCGGGAGCTCGACTATTTCGAGCAGCTGGCCGCGCTCGAGAGCCGGGGAGCATTCGACCTCGAGCTCGTCAGGATGCTGCTGGGCCGGACGCTGATCGAGGGTGGGAGATGTGGCGCCCCGCGATCCGCGACGCCCACGGGCAAGACGTCTACCCGATGTTCGAGGGCCTGGTCGAGAAGCTGAGGCGGGCGATTGACGATCGACCGCCGACGCTCGCAGCCGGCGGAGACCGACACCGCCCTTAGCGGAGGGCCTATGGCACGCGAGCGCGAGCCTGAAGCTCGTCGCCCGCGGGGCCGACAGGTGCGGGTCCCGCCGTGTCAGCACGCCGACTGTCTCGGGTTGACCGCCCACGCCGCGGGCAATCCAAGTTTGGAGTTACACCTGAGAGCAAGGGAAGGCGCAACCGTGGAGGATCAAACGAAAGCTCACGAGCAAGGCCCCGACTCCGATGTCATGGGCGGGCGCAGTGCACGGTCCGGACGTCGGGACAAGCAACGCGACGTGATGGGCGGGCGAACCGCGGAGGCGAGACAGCGAGGGGCGACCGAGTCCGCCGCGCCACCCTCCTTTCGCCCGAGCCTCCGGCAAAGAGTGGAGACCTGGTGGAAGCGCGACCGCCTCGACGAGCAGCTAGCGCAGGGCGCCGATCCGAACGCCACCGCCGAGTTGAGGCTGCGCGCCGCCCAGCTCGTCTCCGCGCCCGGGCGGGTTGAACTGGCGAATGCCCTCGAAACCGCGGTGCGCGAGGCCCGCGGGCGCCAGGGGGCCGTTCACGCATGCGGCGACGACCTGCTCGCGCTTGCTCAGCGCCTGCGCGACGAGAGGCCGATCAGCGTTCGCGGCGCGGCGATGACTCGCCGGCTCACCGACCTCGTCCGCGCGCGACCGGTAGGTCGCGTGCCGTTCCGCGCTACGAGCGCGCTGGACCGCGCAGACGCCGAGCCGTCTCTTCAGGAGGCGGTGCGCTCGGCACAGCTCGCCGTCGAGCCCTCGGCGCCCGACAAACGCTCCTTCCCCTCCGCCGCTTAGCCATGGCGCGCTGACAACCGCGCGCAATCGGTGGGGTCAGGCTGGAAGCTGGGCGTCGGCGTGGCGAGGGATGAGGACGGTAGATCAGGTCTGAGGTTGCGTCGAGTCGCCTCGCGCCCGACGTGAGCCATCGCGCCTTCGACGAGGCGCGGGCGTGTGTCGGTCTAAGTCTGTGCTTGAACCCAAAGACGTGCACACGCCGCTCGATGCGGTCGTGGCCAGTCGCTCGCTCCATCACATGGAGGACCTGAGGGCGGCGATCGAGAAGATCGCCGCTCTGCTCCGGGTTCCAGGCTTGCTCGTGCTCCACGAACATGCCTGGGACCGACTCGATCGCGCGACCGCGCAGTCGCTACCTGGCTCAGCTCGATCCCGCCCGTGCCGGTTCGCTCACTAGCCGCCTCCGCGATTGGGAAGCGGACCACGCCGGGCTTCACGGCTACGCCGCGATGCGTGGCGAACTTGACCGGCACTTCAAGGAGCGCCATTTTGCGTGGGGCCCTTACCTCTTCGGCGAGCTCGGAAGGCCCGAGCTCGAGGCAGAGGAGCGTCGTCTAATCGCGGACGGCAGGATCCAGGCGACGGGGTTCCGCTACGTCGGTGAGCGCCTTTAGCGGCGGTCAGCTGCCTGCTCGGTCGGGGACCATGCCCCCGGCCGCTGTGCGCTCGGCGGCTCGTCTAGTGCTCGGCGGTAGCGTTTAGCCGGGCCAGAGGAGCCCGGCATGGCCACCGTTGGGGTCCGCTACATCTTCAACGACGTCGACGCCGCGATCGCTTTCTACTGCGGGCAGCTCGGCTTCCAAGAAGAGATGCATCCGGCTCCGTCCTTCGCGATGCTCTCCCGCGGAGATCTCCGCCTGGTGCTCAGCGCGCCGGGAGGCGGACCCGGCGGCGGCCAAGCGATGCCGAACGGGACCTTGCCCGAGCCCGGCGGTTGGAACCGCTTTCAGCTGGAGGTCGACGACCTCGACGCCATGGTCGAGGAGTTGCGCAACCAAGGCGCGCGCTTCCGCAGCGACATCATCGTCGGAGTCGGCGGCAAGCAAACCTTGCTCGAGGATCCTTCCGGGAAC
>DASQXU010000420.1:0-2422 GCA_035639555.1 Thermoleophilaceae bacterium | reverse complement strand
GCGGGCGAGGAGCGAGCGCAGGAACGCGAGCCAGGCCGCCCCCTCCGCGGAGGTGACGACGTCGAGCCCGAGCGACTCGCGGTAGCCATCGCGGCCCACGGCCACCGCGTGCCCGACGCAGGCGCCCACGGTGCGGCCGCCCTCGCGGCACCCCCGCTCGAGCGCGTCGAGCACCGGCTAGGGGTAGGGCCCCTCCTCGAGTGGGCCGGGTGCGGAACTGATCGACGAGCTCGTCGAGCGAGCGCGCCAGGCGCGAGACCTGGCTCTTCGACATCCGCTCGACCCCGAGCCGGCCGACGAGCTTCTCGACCCGCCGGGTCGAGACCCCGGCCAATAGGCGTCGGCGATCACCGACACGAACGCCTGCTCCGCCCGCCTGCGGGGGCAGAGCAGCCAGTCGGGGAAGTAGGAGCCCGCGCGCAGCTTCGGCACCGCGAGCTCGATCGACCCGACCCGGGTGTCGCAGTCGCGCTCGCGGTAGCCGTTGCGGCGGTTGACCCGCTCCGGCGAGCGCTCCCCGTAGGGGGCGCCGCAGAGGGCCTCCGCCTCGGCCCCATCAGGGCCTCGGCGAAGTCCTTCACCATCGCCCGCAGCGGATCCGGGCTCGCCTGCTCGAGCTGCTCGCGCAGCCAGCCCTGAACGTCCATCATGTGCTCGACCACCGTGCTCCTCCTCGCTTGTCTTTCAGCGGACTTGGCGAGGATGACGCGGTGGTCGCTTGAGCGCGCGCGCAGCTGCTCCGCGCTCGCCTACGGCTCGCGCTCCACAGCTGTGGCAACCGCCTCAGCGCCTTCGTACACCACGAGCGGGGACGCTACTTCCGCCGGCGGCGGCCCTGCGGCGGCACACCCGTCCGGAGCGCGGAACCCCTCACACAAGCGGGGTTGCGGCCGCTCTAGCGCCTCGGGCTCTCTCCGGCTGAGTCTGGTTCGCCCGGGTGAGATCGGGCTGACTTCGGCGCAACTGCGACGCACTAGAGCCGCACTCCGGTTCTGAAATCCCGGCCGCTCGCCTCCGCGCCCTCGGCACGATCCTTCGGGGAGCCGTCGCTCTACTTGCGCGGCTGGAACACTACGCGCGCCGCCGACGAAGCTAGCAGCCGCGACCGATAACCCGAACGTGGAACTGAGACTGAAACGTTGCGGCCTTTGGGCCCTAGCCGCTCTCGCCGTCACTACCGGCGCGACGACCGGTCAGGCGGCGGCATGGACCTCGACCGGGCCCACAAGCCTCGACAACCCGCTCGCTAATCACCCGTGGTACGTAGACTGGTCGAGTCCCGAGCATGCTCAGGGCCAGTTCGTTTCCTATCTGACCCGGGGCCACCCCGACGCGGTGGACGCCCTCGTATACGGCCGTTCCGTCCTCGCGCTTCCCGAGCGTGAGCGCGATGTCTTGCGCCGCGACGCCCGGGTAGCGATCGGGCGCGACCCCTACGCCTGGCTCCGGCGCGTTCCAGCCGCCCGTCGAGAGGACGCGCGTCTTCTCCTGAAGATCGCACGTAACCCTCAGACGTTCCGCGTCGGACGGTGGCGCGGCGCAGCGCACAACCCCTTCCCGAAGCTCGACCGCTATCTCGATGAGGTTGACCGGGTAAGCCCCGGAGCTCAGGCGTTCCTCTACGTCTACGGCTTCCAACACCATCCGGTCCTGGGCCGCTGCGACCACTGGGCCGGCGGCCCTAGGTTCTGGGCCGCCTATCGCCCGTGGATACGTCGCGTCGCGGCTGCGATCGGCGATCGCCGCGTGGCCGTCTTCCTAGAGCCGGACGGGCTCGGGACAACCCCGTGCATGGCCGCTCGAGCTCGCGCCGTCCGCTACGGCCTATTCCGCTACGCGATTATGACGCTCGGCCGCGACCGGAACGCGACGATCTATCTCGACGCCGGGCACAGCGGCTGGCTCAAGGCTGGCGTGAAGGCCCGGCTTCTGCGCCGGGCGGGCGGGATGAACCCGCGCGTTCGGGGCTTCTTTCTGAACTCCACCGGCTACAACCGCACGAGCGCGGAGATACGTCACGGCAACCGGGTCGCGCGGCTGTTGCATGGCAAGCACTTCGTCGTCTCGACCGCGGTCAACGGCAACGGGCCTTACCGCGTCAGGCGTAGGCGCTATGCGAATGAGCAGCGCTGCAACCCGCCGGGCCGCGCGCTCGGGCCCGAGCCGAGCGTCCAGACCGGCTCGGCGTTCACAGACGCCTTCCTGTGGATCGGCCAGCCCGGGCGGTCCGGGGGCTGCCGCCACCACGGGCAACCCAAGCCGCCTCCCCCGAACCACTGGTGGGAGTGGTACGCACTCCAGCTAGCGAAGAACGCTCACTGGGAGTAGCCGCGACCGGCGAGGGTCTGTAGCGGGCGGCTCCGTGGCGGTAGACGGCCTAGGCTCCGTCCGACAGCAGCCGTTCGACCGGCCTCCGGCGGCG
>DASQXU010000419.1:0-4670 GCA_035639555.1 Thermoleophilaceae bacterium | reverse complement strand
CACGTTCGCGCACTATTGCCAGGAGCGCTGGGGCTTCTCAGATAGCCGTGCTCGTCAGCTCACCGCGGCAGCTGAAACTGTTACCACGGTAACGAATGATGGACTACCAGCTCCGAGGTCAGAGCGTGTTGCACGCGAACTAGTCCCTCTAAAGAACGATGAGACGGAACTAATAGAGGTTTGGCGGGGGCTGCGGACCGAGTTCGGCGATGATGTAACTGCGGACCGGGTCAAGCGGCTAGTTCGCAAACGCTGTGAGCGGCTCCGACGCGAGCGCTTCGCCGAAGCTGTCGAGGAGCCAGTCCCGCTCCTGACCGAGGGTGGCCTACGAATCGAGCACTGCGACATTCGCAAACTCGAGGTCGAGCCTGGCTCGGTGGATCTCATATTCACGGACCCTCCGTATGCCAAAGACGCCCTGGACTGCTACGACGCTCTAGCCGAATTCGCAGCGCGAGCATTGCGTCCAGGTGCGCTGGTCGTGGCCTACTGCGGCAACGTCCATGCACCGGACTGTCGGCGACGACTTGATAAGCATCTTGAGTTCGTTGTGGACGGCGCCGTGCATGTTCCGGGACCGCACACGCCGATCCACCATTACCGAGCGCGGCTCATCGTCAAGCCGCTGCTCTTCTATGCGAATGGCCGTCCCTCGCCGCCGGGTTCAGGCTGGTGGGACAACTTCCTAACCTCGCCTGCGCCCGAGAAGCAGCATCACCGCTGGCAACAGGCAGAGGCCGATGCTGGTCGGCTCATCCGAGCGCTCACCGAGCCGAGCGGACTCGTCTGCGATCCATTCCTCGGTAGTGGAACCACGGCAGTTGTCGCCCGGAGTCTTGGACGCCGTTTCGTCGGCTGCGACAGCGACAAGGCTGCGGTGAACACCGCCAAGCGGCGGCTGGCTGAGCCGCGGGAGGAAGCGGCATGAGCGTCGATGCCTTGACCCTGGCTGAGGCTACGCGGATAGTCCGAGAGGCCACGCGCGACAAGTCCTACCAAGCCACGCCGCTCGGCGAAGAGGTCGCCGCATATCTGCGCTCGAAGCGTAAGCGCCTCACCGAGATCTCCGCCGATCGCTATGAGCGGACTCTGGCCAAGCTCGCCTACCACTTCGCCGACCTCGAGCCGAAGGACTTCGAGCCGCCGGTCGGTACCGAGCGGGTCGAGGAGTTCATGGAGCACCACTGGGGCGGGAAGAAGCCCGCGACATACAACCAGCCGCTCTCGATCGTCTCCGACTTCTTCAAGTGGCAAGTTCGCCGAGGACGACTCCATGGCGATCCGACTCTGCCGATCGAGCCTGCTCGCAAGCGCGATGTCGAGCGCGAGGTGTTTTCGGCTGACGAACGCCGGGCCATCATCGCCTCTGCAGACGAGCTGCGCGATCGCGTAGCCCTTCGCTTACTCATGGACTATGGGCTAAGGAAAGGCTCGCTCCAGAAGATTCGCTTCAAACATTTCGACCACGTCCGCCGTCGGCTGACCGTCTTCTCTAAGGGCGGCAAGGTCCGGCGCCTACCAATTCCGGATTCAGCCTTCTGGGTCGATCTAGAGCGGCTGATCTTGGACAGCGGCGCTGAGGGCCACCACTACTTGCTTCAGCGCGTGCGAGGCAACCAGTCGCGACAGGGCCCGATTCCTGACCAGCCGATGGGCAAGCACGGGCTCCACCTCTGATGGTACCGGGCGCTGGCACGGGCCGGAATCGTCCCCGAGGGCACGACGAGCGGCGAGAGGATGCACAAGGCTCGCCACTCGGCCGGTCAGCGTCTGCTCGACCACACCGGCAACCTCGTCGCGGTCAAGCAGCTCCTCGGCCACAAGAGCATCAAGACCACGGCCGATGTCTATACGGATTGGGACGAGCAGCGACTTGCCGAGTCCTTGCTTGAGGCCATGCAGCGGGAGCAGGACGAGTGAGCGCGCGGCAAAGGTTCCGGGCACTTCTCGCCGATTCCGCTCTACAAAGCGGTATCTGGTGTGCCCGGGCCTGCAAAGGCCGTTGCAGCGCGGGCGGGCGAGAAGGAATCGGACCTAGAATGCCGACGCCCTCGCCGGCCCCTTGCGGTATGGACACCACGAGACGCGGCAACTACGAGTCGGGCTCCGACTACGTCCTCGAGTACGGGGAGCTGCGTTTCACGTTCAACGAACGCGACTTCACCGAGCGGGTCGAGCAGGCGGCCGGCAAGCTCCGCTTCGTCGCAGGGCCGCTGAGCGACGACGAGCGCGAGGACCTCGTGAACCTGGCGGTCAGCGGCGAGGTCAGTGCGCCCCGGTCCGCGCTCGGCGAGCACGTCAACCGCTGCTGGGCGGATCTGAATGCGTCGCCCAAGGGCTCGCTCGTTCATTGGATCCGGCGCCTCGTGTTCAGGGGCGCCTGGCTCGACCAGCGGGTGCTAGAGGGCGAGCTCAAAGTGGTCTTCGACGAGCGCACGAGCGGCTTCGGCTACGCGCAGCCCGACCGGGGCAACGAGCTGATCGAGCTCTCTCCCGAGCCGTCGTGGGAACGCGTGGCCTACCGGCCCTAGGCGAGGCCCACGGTCGCTCCATCGTCCCACCCGGGGTTATCTCAGTCTCCGGGTCCGCGGCCACCGACCGTGAGCTGCGGCGGATCGGCCGGCGCGGCGAGCGGCGCCGCGTCGGCCGCGCGCAGCGGTCCGCGCGCCCGGCGCAGGCGGCCCGGTAGTCAGCCGAGCAGGTCGCGCCGCAGGACGCTCGAGAGCGACGGCGACACGCGCGGGGAGGGGGCGTCGGCGGCCGGGGCGTCGAGCAGGATCCTCGTGGTGGCCGCGCGCTGGGGCTCGAGCGCGGTCCCGGTGGCCGCGATCACGGTCAGCGAGCCGCCCTCCTCGGCCTTGCGCGCCGCTCCGAAGACGCGCCGGGCCACCGCCGGTGGCAGCGCGTCGAGCGAATCGACCACGAGGGCCGCGTCCCCCCCGCGCTCCACCCGCCGCTTGGCCCGCTCGACCGCGAGCTCGGCGGCCTGGGCCTGGCCCTCGATCGGGCGGTCGAACGTGCCTCCGGTGACCGCCACGCCGGCCGAGCGGCTCCATTCGGTCATCTCCTCGGGCCGCGCCCCGGCCAGCACCACCGCCAGCTCGACCTCGGGATGGCGCTCGCCCAGGACGGCGACGACCTCGCGCAGCAGGGTCGTGGCGCCAGCCCCCGGGGGGCCGCCCACCGCGACCCGCGAGCCCTTTCCGAACGGAACTCCCTCGAGCGCCGGCGGCGCGGCGAGGCGCTCGGTGGCGAAGACCGGCGTCAGATCGGCGAAGTGCGGACGTTGCTCGGGCGGCTCCGCCGCGGTGCCGTTGACCTGCTCGACTCGCACGAGCGACGGGTGGCGCTCCGCCCGCCGCGGCGGCCGCACCGGGCCGGACACGTCGTCGCCCGCTCGGAGCTCGCAGCGGCGGATCTGGGCCGGCGAGACGTAGACGTCGTCGCCGGAGCGGGCGCCTGCGTCGGTGCGTAGGAACCCGCTCCCGTTGGGCAGGATGTCGAGCACGCCGGCGACCACCTCCTCGGGCTCCTCCTCCGCGGGGGCGGGCTCGGCGGCCGCCGCCTCCTCGTCCGCGAGCGCCTCGTCGACCACGTCGGCCTCGGTGGCGATCGGGTCCGACTCGGGCTCGGGCTCGGCCAGCCCAGCCTCGGTCGCCACACCGGCCTCCTGCTCCACGGTCGACTCCTCCCCGCCCTGCGTGGCGAGGATCACGTCGATCAGGCGCTCGCGGCGCATGGTCCGAAAGCCCTCGATGCCGAGCTCGGAGGCCACGGCGTGGAGGTCGGCGAGCGGGCTCTCCTCGAGTTCCTGTCGCTGCAGGACGGGCATGGCGCGCGGGAAGGCTATAGCGCCGACCCCGATCGATGGCGTCCGGGCGCGAGGCACGCCGAAGCCTCAGGCGGCGCCGACGGCGTCCAGCACGAGCTCCATCAGCTCCGTCAGGGCTTCGTCTGCGCTCTGGTTCTCGATCACCGGCACCGCGGCGCTTCGCGCCAGCGCGACGAGCTCGTCCTGCAGGCGCCGGATCTCGTCGAAGCGGCGCAGGTAGCGCTCCGCCGGTCGGGCGCCCCCGCGGTGGGAGAAGTGCCCGCGGTGGAGCTCTTCGTCGCTGACCGCCAGCAGCGCCTCGACCACCACGCAGCGCTCGCGCACGGCCCCGTCGAGCGCGCCGGGGACGACGTGCACGCCCTCCACGATCAACGGCGTGCCCTCGCTCGCCGCGCGCTCGAGGATCGCCCCCACGCCGGTTCCCACGTGCTGGGCCTGGAGGCGGTAGCCGGCGAGGCCGGACTCGTCCGGCGCGCCGTCGGCCTCGAACGCCGAGTGGTGCACCGCGGGCATGAACTCGTGACTGAAGAAGGCGCGCAGCACCTGGCGGATGACGTCGGTGGCTATCACCCGGTTGACCCCCAGCCGCGCCGCGAGCATCGCGGCCAGCGTGGACTTGCCGACGCCCGTGGTGCCACCGATCATCACCACCAGCGGGCGGTCGAGCCGGTCGAGCCGGCGCCAGTCGCGGTAGCGGCGTACGGCGGGCTCCCCCTGCTCGACAAGCAGCACCTCCTCGCACAGCGCGTGGAGGCCGGCGGTGTCGATCTGCCCGTCCCCACGCTCCCCGAGCCTCCGCTCCACGACACGCGCGAGCTCGAACGCCCGCTCCGGCGCC
>DASQXU010000418.1:0-4013 GCA_035639555.1 Thermoleophilaceae bacterium | reverse complement strand
GGCGGCGCGCGCCGGGATCGGTGTCGAGCATCTCGATCAGGAAGGCCTCCCCCCGCTCGGCCGAGGCGTCCACCACCTTGCCGGCCTCGAAGCGCAGCCGGACGCCCGAGACCTCGCGGCCGCCGTAAGTCGCGGGGAACGAGAACGCGACCTCGCCCTCCGCCGAGTCCTCGACCGGGGCGGTGAAGAACTCGCCATCCGGCATGTTGCGCTCGCCGACGCAGGGAATCCAGGTCCGCCCGCCGACCCCGAGCCGCACGTCGGTGCCCGGCGCCCGCACGCGGACCTCCTCCTTGCCCTGGACCCACTCGGCCAGGCGCTTGATCTCGTTGGAGCGGCGCCGCCAGGCGGTCACAGGGTCGCCGTCGGTGGCGAGGCAGGCGGCGTAGTAGAAGTCCTCGTACCGGGCCAGCGACATCCCGGCCTCGCTCGCGTAGGCCTGCGTCGGGAAGAGAGTCAGCGCCCAGCGGTAGCTGCCCTCGGCCGCGCGCCTCATCGTGGTGTCCATCAGCGGCTTGCGGGCCTTCTGCGCCCGTGCCTGCTTCTTCGGGTCGGCCCCGGAGAGCGCGCGGGGGTTGGCCTCGGCCATGATCGCGATGCGCACATCGGCGTTCTCGGCCCCCCACTCGGCCGTTGGGGGAACCCAGTCGAGCTGCTCGGACGAGGCGAGCTCGTAGAAGGCGGAGCTCGCCTCCTCGGTCGTGAGCTGCATGATCGGCAGCCCGCCCGCTCGCAGGATCTCCTCGTACACCGCCTGGACGAGCGGCTCCGCCGTAGTGCTCGACTGGATGACGCAGACGTCGCCCCGCTGCACCTCGGTCGAGTACCGGACGAGGATGCGGGCGAGCGCCTCGGCGCGCTGGTCCCTCACCGCGGCGGCCCCCCGTTGCCTGCGGCGCGCGCTCGCTCGACGAGCCACTCGTGCACTCGCCGGTCGCCGGTCAACTCGGGGTGGAACGCCACCGCCAGGACGCTGCCCTGGCGCACCGCGACCGGATGCCCCTCGAGCTCGGCGAGCACCTCCACCCCATCGCCGCTCTCCTCGACCCAAGGGGCGCGGATGAACACCGCGCGCAGCTCGCCGCCGTCGAAGCCGGCGAGGCGAAGGGCCGACTCGAAGGAGCGCACCTGGCGGCCGAAGGCGTTCCGGCGGGTCACCGCGTCGAGCACCCCGAGGTGGTCGCGGTCGAGCATGATGAGCCCGGCGCAGGTGCCGAGCACGGGCTTTCCGGCGGCGGCGAACGCCCGAAGCGGCTCGCGCAGTCCCTCGCGCTCGATCCCGAGCGTCATGGTCGTCGACTCCCCGCCGGGGATGACCAGCCCGTCGAGCCCGTGGAGATCGGCGGGCACCCGCACCTCGCGGGCCTCGGCGCCGAGCTCGCGCAGGACGCGCTCGTGCGCCTCGAAGTCCCCCTGGAGGGCGAGGACCCCGATCAGCGGTCGGCTCACCAGCCGCGGTGCTGGATCAGGGCGTTCTCAGCCTGAAGCTCGGAGATCTCGAGACCGGGCATGGCTTCGCCGAGCTGCCTCGAGGCGGCGGCCACCCTCTGCGGGTCACGGAAGTGGGTGGTGGCCTCGACGATCGCCCGCGCCCGCCGCTCCGGGTCCTCGGACTTGAAGATCCCCGACCCCACGAACACGCCCTCGGCGCCGAGCTGCATCACGAGCGAGGCGTCGGCCGGGGTTGCGATGCCCCCGGCGCAGAACAGTACGACGGGCAGCCGGCCGCGCTCGGCCACCTCGCGGACCAGCTCGAGCGGGGCCCGGAGCTCCTTCGCCGCGGTCGGCAGCTCGGCCTCGTCCATGGCGCCGAGCCGGCGAATCTCGCCGGTGATCAGGCGCAGGTGGCGCACCGCCTCGACGATGTTGCCGGTCCCGGCCTCGCCCTTCGAGCGGATCATCGCCGCCCCTTCGCCGATCCGCCGCAGCGCCTCGCCCAGGTTCGTGGCCCCGCAGACGAACGGCACCTTGAACGCCCACTTGTCGATGTGGTTTGCCTCGTCGGCCGGGGTCAGGACCTCCGACTCGTCGATGTAGTCGACCTCGAGCGCCTCGAGCACCTGGGCCTCGGCGAAGTGCCCGATCCGCGCCTTGGCCATCACGGGGATCGTGACCGCTTCCTCGATCTCCTGAATCTTGGTCGGGTCCGCCATCCGGGCGACGCCGCCGGCGGCGCGGATGTCGGCGGGCACGCGCTCGAGCGCCATCACCGCGCAGGCGCCGGCCTCCTCGGCGATCCTGGCCTGCTCGGCGGTGACCACATCCATGATCACCCCGCCCTTGAGCATCTCTGCGAGGCCCGCCTTTACGCGGAAGGTGCCTTCGTCCTTCACAGAAGTGAGGATAGCCTCCGGCCGGGGCGTGCCCAATGCCGTACAAACTGTCCGTGTACGACCGGTTGCTGGTGGCTGGGTTCTGGTTGCTGGTCGCTACTTCAGCCGGAACGCCCGGATCCGGTCCGCGTAGGCCGACTCGTCGCGGGCGTACACGGCGTGGGCCAGCGCCTGGATGAGGGCGAGCAGCGCGGTGTGCGAGCGCACGCAGGCCGGCGAGTTGGACGAGTAGTAGAGCCGGTGGTCGGCGAGCTTCGCCACCTCGGAGAGCGTCGCGTCGGCCAGGGCGACCGTCGCCGCGCGCCGGTTTCGCGCGAGCTTCATCGCCCGGACCACCAGGGGATGCGGCCGTCCGGCGGAGAAGCCGACCAGGACCGAGTGCTCGTCGATCCGCCCGAGCTTGGTGAGGCCCTCCTGGCTCGGGCTCGCGACGACCTCCGCCCGCAGGTCGAGCAGCATCAGCAGGTGTCGCAGGTAACTGGCGAAGAACGCCATCTGGTCGGTCCCGCACAGCACGATCCGCTCCGCGCGGGAGATCAGATCGATCGCCGCGTCGACCTCGTCCCGGTCGACCTTGCGGGCGGTGTCCTCGACGTTCACGTGATCCGCGGCGAGCGCCGCCTCGAACTCGGTCTGGTCGATCGGGAACAGGGGCGGGTTCGCCACGTCGGCCGCGGTGGCCGCGTCTCGGGCGCGCCGATACTGGTCGCGGGCCGCGGACTGGAGCTCCGGAAACCCCTCGAAGCCGAGCGCCTGAGCGAAGCGCACGACCGTCGAGCTCGACGTGTTGGCCCGGCGAGCGAGCTCCTCGGCGGTGTGGAAGGCGGCCTCGTCGAGGTGGTCGACGATGTACTGGCCGACGTCCTTCTGGGAGCGCGAGAAGCGGTCGAAGCGCTGGCGGATCTCCTCGCTCAGGGTCAGGGCGCCGGTGCCGGTGCGCGTCACGGCCCTGTGATTCGCGGGTAGACGAGAAGTTCCTCCCGGGCGCCATGGCCCGAGATCCCGATCTCCCAGTCGAAATCCCCCTGGCGCCGTGGCCCAGGTCCGCGCGGCGGATAGGGTGCACGCCGATGTCGAGGTACGCGGCGTTCCTGCGGGCGATCAACGTCGCCGGTCGCCGGATCAAGAGCGACGAGCTTCGCTCGCGGTTCGAGGCGATCGGCCTCCGCGACGTGGCGGTCTATCGCGCGAGCGGCAACGTCGTCTTCGAGGCCGATGAGGAGCCGGTCGCCGAGCTCACGGCCCGGATCGAGGAGGGGCTTCGGGCCTCGCTCGGGTATGAGGTGGTCACCTTCCTGCGCACCGCCGGCGAGATGGGCGCGATGGCCGCCCACCGACCGTTCGGTGCCGAGCAGGTCGGGGCCAGAGGCGGCAAGCTCCAGGTGGCCCTGCTCTCGGCCCGCCCCCCGGCGCATACGCGACGCGCGGTGCTCGAGCTCGCAACCGACGATGACCGGCTCGCGTTTGGCGACCGCGAGCTCTACTGGCTACCGACCGGCGGCATGGCCGACTCCGAGCTCGACCTGAACGCGGTCGCCCGCCTGATCGGGCCGATGACCCTCCGGACCAAGAACACGGTCGAGCAGATCGCGCGAAAGTACTTCGCCGACGCCTACGCGGCCTCGCGGTAGGCCTGGCCCTAACCGCCGGCGGGATCAGACTCGGGGCGGGTTCGGGCGG
>DASQXU010000417.1:0-4675 GCA_035639555.1 Thermoleophilaceae bacterium | reverse complement strand
GATCACCTCCCAGACCGAGATGCCGATCCGGTCGCACATCAGCGCCAGCTCGTTGGCCAGCGCGATGTTGACCGCACGGAAGGTGTTCTCGTGCAGCTTCGCGGTCTCGGCGACCATCGGGCTCGAGACCGGCACCACGGTCTCGACGATCTGGCGGTAGAGCGCCTCGGTGCGGCGGCGGCACTCGTCGGTCACGCCGGCCACCAGCTTCGGCGTATTGCGGATGCTCCAGTTCTTGTTGCCCGGGTCGACTCGCTCGGGCGCGTAGCCGAGGAAGAAGTCCTCGCCGACCTTGGCCCCCGATCGCTCCAGGATCGGCAGGACGATCTCCTCGGTGGTGCCCGGGTAGGTCGTCGACTGCAGCACCACGAGCTGGCCCTCGCGGAGGTGACTGGCGACCGACTCGGCCGCGGAGACGATGTACGACAGATCCGGCGTGCGCGTCTTCGAGAGCGGAGTCGGGACGCAGATGGTGAGGGCGTCGAGCTCCTCGACGCGAGCGTAGTCGGTGCTGGCGCTCAGGCGGCCGTCGACCCCCTCGTAGCGCTCGGCGGGAACATCGACCAGGTAGGAGCGACCCTCGCCCACCGCGCGGACGCGCGACTCATCGAGGTCGATGCCGGTGACCTCGAACCCGACCTCGGCGAAGAGCATCGCCAGTGGCAGCCCGGCGTAGCCGAGGCCGACGATGCCGAGCTTGGCCTCCCGCGAGGCCACCCGCTCGTCAAAGGCGGTGGCAGCGGCAGTTGAGAGGAATCCAGTCACAGGCGGGGGCTAGGCTACCAACGCTTCTCCGACCGCACTTTTGACGCCTCAGGCTACGGTATAAGCACGCCATGTCCTTGACGGATTCCCTCCGCGCCCTGGTGGAGGACGGTTCGGTGGTGTGGGGATTCCTCGCGGCGGCGGCCATCGTGCTGGTGCTCACGCCGCTGACCGCGTGGCTCGCCCCGCGGATCGGCGGCGTCGACCTCGGCGGCGACCGTCCACGCGTCCACACCCGTCCCGTCCCCCGCATCGGCGGCCTAGCGATCGTGCTCGGGATCCTGATCCCCGCGCTCTTCGCCGTCGACCTCGATGGCCCCTATCCGGGCATCCTGATCGGGACCGCCGCGGTTGCCCTCGTCGGGCTGGTGGACGACATCCGCGGGGTCCCGCCGAGCGTGAAGCTGGCGGCGGTGTGCGCCATCGCGCTGATCCCAGTGGCCGGATGGGGCCTGAAGATCGGTCACGTCACGCTGCCCTTCTTCGGCAACCACGACATCGGCTGGATCGCCTACCCGCTCACCGTCCTCTGGATCGCCCTGCTGTCGAACCTGATCAACCTGATCGACGGCATGGACGCGCTGGCGGCGGGGATCGTGGCCATCGCGGCGGCCGCCTTCGCGCTGCTCTCGGCGTCGTTCGCCCGCGCCCCGGCCGCGGCGCTGGCGGCGATCGTCTGCGGAGCGACGCTCGGGTTCCTCCGCCACAACTACCACCCGGCCAAGATCTTCATGGGCGACTCGGGCGCCCTGGCGCTCGGCTTCCTGCTCGCCTCCCTGTCGGTCGAGGGTGTCCTGAAGACCGCCGCCACCATCGCGCTGGTCGGGCCGCTGCTCGTGCTCGCGGTGCCCATCCTCGACACCTCGTTCGTGGTGCTCAAGCGGCTGAAGTACGGGCGCCGGCCGTGGGCGCCCGACCACAACCACTTCTACCACCGGTTCATGCGCATCGGGTTCTCGCAGCGGCGGACCGCGGCCTACCTACACGTGTGGGCGGCGCTGCTCGTCGCCTACGCCGTGCTGCTGCGCTTCGTGCCGCCACGGCCGGCCGGCGTGTGGAACACCGGACACGTGCTGATCGCCGCCGCCGTGGGGCTCGTGGTGCTGGCCGCCTCGGCCTGGATGGTCTACACGCTCGAGATCCTCAAGGCCCGGCACCTCAAGGCGATGGGACTGGGCCGCTTCGTGAAGGAAGTGGACGGCGCGGTGCCGCCCGAGACCGAGGAAGAGCGGCAGGACACGGTCGAGCGCACGGTCACCGCCGGCCTACGTTAAGGCTCAGGCACGGCCGGAGCCGACGCTCGCTCCTCCGGCGCGGGCGCGGCCCGAGAGCTCGGCTCTATGGCGAGCCTCAGGAGATCGGCGACGTCGCGCCTGGTTCGCCGCTCGTAGGCGTCGGCGGGCTTGCTGGCGAGCCGGACGTCATCGGGGTCGCGCAGGATGTGCAAGCGCCCCTGGCGGACGAGCATCTCGTCGACGGCGCCCAGGCGACCCTCGAACATCGACCAGACGGGGGTGCCGAGCACGGCCGCCTCGCGGTTCATCGTCCCCCCGGCCGAGACCAGCACGTCGGCGAAGGTCACGAGGCTCCGGCCGTCCACCGCGCGCTCGGGCACTAGGACCCGGGGCAAGCCGAGCTCCCGCACGGCCGCACGCTGCTCCGGGTTGCGCGCCAGCACGACGACCTGCGTCTCGCCGTCGGCCACTCGACGGATCACCGGGAAGAGGAGCGGGTTCTCGGAGCCCCCGAGGTAGAGGGCGTAGGAGGGCGCGGTGCGGATCACGCAGATCGGCCGCTCGCGATCCAGCCCGAGCAGCTCGAGCACCGACGGGTCGGGTTCGAAGTTCGCCAGGTAGTACTCCTCCTTGAGCCCCGGGAAGCGGACGAGCTTGGGCGGCCGGGCGCCGTAGCGCCGCAGCCGCTCCGCCGGGATCGCCTCCGGCACGAGCACCCTGGTGGCCAGCCGGCAGATCAGGTGGTGCTGGATCGCGGCCCACTCGTAGTCGAACATCGTGGTGTTCGGTACGCGCAGCACCCGGCAGGCGGGGGGAAGGTCGATCGACGCGTGGCCGAGCGCGTAGTCGAAGCGGCGAGCCTGCCCGAAGCGGACCAGCGCCGGAATCCTCGCCGCGGCCGCCCGGACCTTGCCGAGCCGGGTAGCACCGCCGTACTCGCCGATGACCGTATAGGGATGGCCCCAGTCGTCGAGCAGCTCGACGGTGTGCGAGAGGGGGCGGGCCGTGATCTCGACCTCGTGGCCGTCGCGCTCCAGCAGCTCGACCATCGGCCGCAGGACCACCACGTGGGCGGTGTTGGTGAGGTCGACCCAGACGCGCACGGGCGCCGGCGGCTAGAAGAGGCTCGGCTGGCGGGGCTCCGCCCGGCGCCGCGACCGGCCGCTCGGGTCAGGCCGCCGCTGTTCCCCGGTGAGACGCCCGGCCCGGCGCTCCGGCTCGGCGCCGGGATCGACCAGAGCAGCGAGGCGCCGCCGCTCTTCGGCCGCAGCGTACGCGCCGCGGCGGTACAGGCGCTCGTAGAGGGGAATCAGGTCGGGGCGATGGGAACGCAGCCAGTCGAACCAGAGCTGCTTGACCTCGCCGCGCAGATGGAGCGCTATCCCGCCGACCGAGGCCGCCCCCGCCTCGGCGGCGAGCTCCAGGATCCGCTCGACCTGCTCGGGCGCGTCGTTGATCCCGGGCATGAGCGGGGCGACGAGGATGCCCGTGGGGATCCCCGCCCGGTTGAGCTCGGCCACGGCCTCGAGGCGCTTGCGCGGGTGCGGGGTGTGCGGCTCGGTGGCCCGCCATGCCTTCTCGTCGAGCGTGGGCACGGACAGGTTGGCCGCGAAGGACGACCGCTCGGCGATCTGCTTCATCAGCCCGATGTCGCGGAGCAGCAGCGGCGACTTGGTGAGGATCGAGCACGGGGTGGCGGAGTCCCGCATGGCCTCCCAGATCCCGGGCATCAGCCGGTAGCGGCTCTCGACCCACTGGTAGGGATCGGTGTTGGTGCCGAGCGCGACGTGCTCCCGCGTCCACGACGGCCGCATGAGCTCGACCCGGGCGACCTCGGGCGCGTTCACCTTGACCACGATCTCGCGCTCGAAGTCCCTCCCGGCGTCGAAGTCGAGGTAGGTGTGGGTGGGGCGAGCGAAGCAGTTATGGCTGACCACCCCGTTGGCGATGAAGTCGCCGGTTCCCGTGGTTATGTCGTAGAGCGCAAGCTCCGTACCGAGGTCCTCGATGGAGACGACGCGCCGCCGAGCCTGGGTCTTGAGCGCCATCCCATCGATCGTGCGCTTCCGCGTGATCGCCGGATCGAGGGTATGGAAGAACCGGAGGCGGTCGATCAGACCGCCGGTCAGGCGAAGGTCGGCGAGCCCGTGACCCCTCTTCCTGTTCTCGACGACGTAAGGGAAGCCCAGTCGCCGCAGGCAAAAAGCCGTCCATTCGATGATCTCCGGGTCGGTGTTCGCGATCCGGATGACCTGGCCGCAGCTTCCCTCGGCGTCGAAGATTCCCGCCAGGAACCCCTTGCACCAGTCGGTGCTCGGGGAGCGCGGCCAGCGGACGAGCTCGCGTACGGCGACGCGCGCCTGGCTGCGGATCGCCATCAGCGCGCGCTGCTCGCCCGCCGCCTGGAAGGCGAACTCGTCGGTGGAGACCTCGAAGCTCGCGAGGTAATCGTGACCGCGACGGAGCGCCTCGAGGTCGGTCAACTTCCGGCCTCGCCGCTCGTACGAGTAGAAGCCGATGTGACCGTCGCCCCCGATCAGGCCGCATAGGTAGCCACGCCTGTAGTCCTCGGTCTCCTCGGGAGGCGCGGCGAAGTGGCCGGTCCCCATGAGCTCGTTGTTGACCGTGAGGTGGGGACGGCGGAACCGGCCCTGCTCCGCACCGGTGACATGCTT
>DASQXU010000416.1:0-9626 GCA_035639555.1 Thermoleophilaceae bacterium | reverse complement strand
AACTACGTCGAGGAGATCAACGACAACGATCAGTTCTTCGGGAAGGTCCGCCAGCAGTACGCGCGCGGCAACTCGGGTGGGCGGGACCTGCACGTGGTGACCGACTGGATGGCTGGACGCATGCAGCGGCTGGGCTACGTCCAGAAGCTGGACAAGTCGCAGCTGCCCAACGTCCAGAAGAACACGATCGACAAGTTTCGGCACCCGAGCTTCGACCCGGACCGCAACTACTCGGCCACATGGCAGGGAATCCAGGCGGGCATCATCTATCGCAAGGACAAGGTCAAGCGCGAGCCCAAGAGCGTCAACGACATCTTCGACCCCGCGTACAAGGGGAAGACGACGATGCTCACCGAGATGCGGGACACCGTCGGGCTCGTCATGCTCGGCATGGGCGAGGATCCGGAGACGTTCAAGGGCGTGGACCCGGCGCTCAAGGCGATCGAGAAGGTCGACAGGGCCGCGAAGTCCGGCCAGGTTCGCCGCTTCACCGGCAACGAGTACACGAAGGACATCACGAAGGGCGACTCGTGGCTGATCTACGGCTGGTCGGGCGACGCCGTGCAGCTCCAGGCCGACAACCCAAACATCAGGTTCGTGCAGCCCGACGAAGGGTTCACGCTCTCGAGCGACAACATGCAGGTGCCGGTCGGGGCGCCGCACGCCTTCACGGCCGAGAAGTTCATGGACTTCGTTTACCGCCCTGAGATCCAGGCACCGATCGCCGCCTACGTGAACTACGTGACCCCGGTCAAGGGGGTCAGGGAGATCATCGAGAGGAAGGACCCGGCGCTGGCCTCGAGCCAGCTGATCTTCCCGAGCGACGAGACGCTGAAGCGGGCCAAGATCTTCCGCGACCTCAAGCCAGCGGAGGAGCGCCAGATCAACGAGGCGTTCCAGAAGGTGATCGGCGCCTAGAGCGGTGGAGGGCATCCAGCGCCGAAGGGGGCTGCTGCCCTACCTGCTGCTGGCCCCCGGGCTCGGCTGGCTGCTGGCCTTCTTCGCGGTCCCGCTCGCCTACATGGCGTTCGAGTCGCTCAAGACGGGCACGGTCGACACCGGCTTCAGCTTCAACTGGGAGTTCTCCAACTACAGCCACGCGATCTCCACCTACAAGGAGCAGTTCCTGCGGTCCTTTGAGTACGCCGGACTGGCCACGCTGCTCTCGCTCCTGATCGGCTATCCCCTCGCCTACGCGATCGCCTTTCGTGGCGGCAAGTGGCGCAACGCGCTGCTGCTGGCGGTGATCCTCCCGTTCTTCGTCACCTACCTGATCCGCACGCTCTCGTGGGAGACCATCCTCGACGACGACAGTGCGGTGGTGCACCTGCTCAGGGCCGTCGGGCTTGTGTCGAGCCACGGGCGGGTCCTCGACACCACCACCTCGGTTGTCGCAGGCATCACCTACAACTTCCTGCCTTTCATGATCCTTCCGCTCTACGCGAGCCTCGAGCGGATCGATCACCGCTTGCTCGAGGCCGCCTACGACCTGTACGGCAAGCGGCGGGACGTCTTCCTGCGGGTCACGCTCCCGCTGTCGATGCCGGGCGTCGTGGCCGGGATCCTCCTCACGTTTATCCCGGCCGCCGGCGACTTCGTGAATGCCACGCTCCTCGGCACTCCGCGTCAGGCGATGATCGGAAACGTCATCCAGAGCCGCTTCCAGGTGATCGCCGACTATCCGAGCGCGGCGGCGCTGTCGTTCATCCTGATGGGGCTGATCCTGCTTCTCGTGCTCGGGTGGGCGCGCTTCGCGGGCACGGAGTCGCTGATGGGATCGGAGGCGCGCTAGTGGAGGCCGCGACCGCAGCCGCGCCCAGGCCGAGGACGGCCGAGGGCCGCTTCGCTGCCGCCGGCCGCTGGCTGCTCCACCACTCGCTGGACGTCTACGCGGCTCTGGCGCTGCTCTACCTGCTCGCGCCGATCGCGATCATCTTGGTCTTCTCGTTCAACCACCCGAAGGGGCGCTTCAACTTCGTCTGGCAGAGCTTCTCGCTCGACGCCTGGAAGCACCCGTTCGCGGTCGAGGGACTGGGCTCGGCGATGCGGGTGAGCCTCGAGATCGCCGCCCTCTCCACCTTCGGCGCCACGGTTCTCGGCACGCTGATGGCGCTGGCGCTGGTCCGCTATCAGTTCCGCGGCCGGGCACCGACCAACTTCTTCATCTTCCTGCCGCTCGCCAGCCCGGAGATCGTGTTGGGGGCTTCTCTTCTGTCCATGTTCCTCAACCTCGGCGTCGCGCTCGGCTTCGGCACGATCCTGATCGCGCACATCATGTTCAACGTCTCGTTCGTCGTCGTGACCGTGCGCTCGCGGCTGATCGGGTTCGACCGCAGCGTCGAGGAGGCGGCGCAGGATCTCGGGGCGAACAGCGTTCAGACGTTCATGCGCGTGACCCTGCCGCTCATCTTCCCGGCCGTCCTCGCCGCCGCGCTGCTGGCGTTTGCCCTCTCGATCGACGACTTCGTCATCACGAACTTCAACAACGGCTCGACGATCACGTTCCCGCTGTTCGTCTGGGGCGCGGCCCGGGTGGCGGTGCCGCCGCAGATCAACGTGATCGCGGCGATGATCTTCCTCGTCACGGTCTTCGCGATGCTCCTGACCGTGTGGCAGCAGCGCCGGGCGGAGAGGATGGCGTCGGTGCGGCCCGAGCCGGAGACCGCCTAGGGTCGCGGTCCGTCGTGTCCACGTACGACCGCGTCGCCCAGCTACCGCTGGAGGTCGAGTCGCTCGAGCTGGAGGGGCTCGAGCTCGCGGTGACGAGCGACTTCACGCGGATCTCGACGCTGGTGAAGCTTCGCGGCGGCGGGGAGGTCGGGATCGGCGAGGACGTCACCTACGACGGACTCGACCAGATCGCCCTGCAGGATGCCGGTCGGTCGCTCGACCTCGCCGGCTCGTACACCCTCGACTCGTTCTCCCGCCGCTTGGAGGAGGCCGAGCTGTGGCCCGCGCCGCCGGTCCGCGAGGTCTCGCGGCTCTACCGGCGCTGGGCGTTCGAGTCGGCGGCGCTCGACCTCGCGCTGCGCCAAGCGGGCCGCTCGCTCGCCGAAGCGGTCGGGCAGGACCCCCGGCCGGTTCGGTTCGTGGTCTCCATGCGCCTCGGGGCGCCCGGCTCGAAGGAGCCGGAGACCGCGGTCCGCGTGATCCGTCTGCTCGAGCGCTACCCGGGCACGCGCTTCAAGCTCGATCCGACCAACACGTGGTCGCGGGAGCTGGTGCGCGAGCTGGTGGAGACCGGCGCCGTGGACTCGGTGGACCTCAAGGGCTTCTACACGGGCACGCCGGTGGACGTCGAAACCGACCCCGAGCTCTACCGCCTCGTGGCCGAGGCCTTCCCCGACGCATGGATCGAGGACCCGGACGTGAACGGGGCGACCCGCCCCATCCTCGAGCCCCACCACGAGCGGATCACCTGGGACGCCCCGATCCACTCGGTAGCCGACATCGAGGCGCGGCCCTGGAAGCCGCGGATGGTGAACATCAAACCCTCCCGGTTCGGGCCCGTCCGGGCGCTGTTCGAGGCCTACGACTACTGCGCACGCGAGGGGATCGGCGCCTACGGGGGCGGCCAGTTCGAGCTCGGACAGGGGCGCGGCCAGATCCAGTATCTCGCGTCGCTGTTCCACCCGGACACCCCCAACGACGTGGCGCCCGCCGGCTACAACCTGCTCGACCCGCCCGACGGCCTGCCCACCAGCCCGCTCGAGCCGCGCCCGGCGCCGACCGGGTTTCGCTGGGCCGACTGATACCGTCGCGGCCGCCATGCCCGCCCAGCGCTTCGTCGACGCCCTGACCGCCCAGATCGGCCGCGAGTTCGGCGCCTCGCAGCAGTACACCGCGGTGGCCGTCTACTACGACGACCTGACGCTCCCGCGGCTCGCGTCGCTGTACTACCGCCAGGCCCTCGAGGAGCGGACCCACGCCATGATGATGGTCCGCTACCTGCTCGACTCCGAGGTCAGGCCCAAGATCCCGGGCCTCGACGCCCCACGCGGCGACTTCCGCGACCTGGTGGAGCCGATCCGCATCTCGCTCGAGCAGGAGAGGAAGGTGACGGAGAGCATCTCCGAGCTCGCGTCGATCGCCCGGGAGGAGGGGGACCACGTCAGCGAGCAGTTCGTTCAGTGGTTCCTCAAGGAGCAGGTAGAGGAAGTCGCGCTGTTCTCCTCGCTCCTCGCGGTCGCCGAGCGCGCCCGGGACCGCCCGATGGACATCGAGCAGTACATCGCGCGCGAGGGCGTGGGGGCCGAGGACCCGGACCCGACGGCGCCACCCGCCGCCGGCGCCTGAACGGTGGAGCAGCGGGTCAGCCTCATCACGCTGGGGGTGACCGATCTGGCCCGGGCGCGGGCCTTCTACGAGGCCCTCGGCTGGCGCACCGGGGCGCAGCCCGGTGACGACGTCGTGTTCTTTCAGACCCCCGGCGCGATCGTCGCCCTCTGGGACCGGCTCGCGCTCGCCGAGGACAGCGGCGTGCCGGATCAGGGCGGGTTCGGCGGCGTGACGCTGGCCCACAACGTCCGCTCGCCGGCCGAGGTCGACCGGGTGATGGAAGAGGCCCGCCGCGCCGGCGCGACGATCACCCGCGAGGCGGCGGAGACCTTCTGGGGCGGCTACTCGGGCGCGTTCGCCGATCCGGACGGGCACCCGTGGGAGATCGCGTACAACCCCCGCTGGGAGCTCGCCGAGGACGGCTCGATCACGCTGCCCTGAGCCGCGCGCTCAGAGGGCCAGGGCGAGCGGCTGCTCGAGGAGCTCCCTTACCCGACTCAAGAACTGCGCGCCCTCGGCCCCGTAGAGGATGCGGTGGTCGCAGACCAGGGTCAGGGTCAGGGAGTCCCGGGCCACGATCCGGCCCGATTCCTGGTCGACCACCGGCTTCTTCATCAGCGCGCCGACCGTTAGGAGCCCCGCCTGGGGTGGGTTGATGACCGCCGTGAAGTGCTCGATCCCGTACATGCCGAGGTTCGAGACCGTGAACGTCCCCCCCGCGACCTCGGGCGGGGTGATCTTGCGCTCGCGCACCTTCTCGATCAGCGCCCGGGCCTGGCGGGAGATCTCACCGAGCGACTTCTTGTCGGTGTCGAAGATCGTGGGCACCACGAGCGCCGCCTCCGCCGCCACGGCGACGCCCACGTTGACGTTGGGATAGAGCTCCCACTTGCCGTCCCGGTAGGCGCCGTTGACCCGCGGATACTCGCGCAGGGCCATGGCGGCGGCCTTGACGATCATGTCGTTGATCGAAGGCGCCGGCTCGGCCACCTCCTTCAGGCGCTGACGTAGCTCGACGCAGCGGCTCATGTCGACGTCGAGGGAGAGGGCGAAGTCGGGGGCAGTGGCCTTCGACTCGGCCATTCGCCGGGAGACCGTCTGCTGCAGGCGGCTCAGCTCGACGACCTCGGCCTGGCCCTTGGCCCCGGCCTCGGCCGGCGCGCGGGCCGGCTCGGGCGGCCGCTCCTCCGGCTCCGGCTCCGCGACCGGGACCTCCTCGCGGCGTCCGTCCTCCTTGGCCGCCGCCTCCACGTCGGCCTTCACGATCCGGCCGCCCGGTCCCGAGCCCTCGAGCGCGCCGAGCTCGACCCCCAGGTCGCGGGCCATCCGCCGAGCCACCGGCGATGCCTTGATGCGGCCGTCCCCGGTCCTCTCCGGGGCCTGCTCCTCGGTGGCGGTGGGCGACCCGGCCGGCTCGGGCTCGGGCTCCGCCTCCTCCCGCTGCTCCGGCTCGGGTTGCTCTTCGCGCTCCGCCTCGCCCTCGGCCTTGGCGGCGCCATCCGCCTTGGCCTCCGCCTCATCGGGCGCCCCGATCCGTGCGATCAGCTCGCCCACCGGGAGGGTGTCGCCCTCCTCGGCCACGACCTCGATCAAGGTGCCGTCGGTGTCGGCCTCGTAGGTCATGTTGGCCTTGTCGGTCTCGATCTCGACGAGCCCCTGGCCGCGCTTGACCTCGTCCCCGACCGAGACCAGCCATTTCAGGATCGTGCCCTCCTCCATGGAGTCGGACAGGCGAGGCATGACGACCTCGGACGCCATCTTCCCTAGAGGTCCCTGAAGGTGGCGATCACCGCCTGGACCACGTGCTCCTCGTGCGGGAAGGCGGCTTGCTCCAGCGGCTTCGAGTACGGCATCGGAACGTCCGCCCCGGTGACCCGCTGGACTGGGGCATCGAGCCAGTCGAACGCCTTCTCCTGGATCAACGAGGCCAGGTTGGCCCCGACGCCCCCGTGGGGCCAGCCCTCCTCCACGATCACCGCGCGGTTGGTCTTCTTGACTGAGTCGACGATCGTGTCGAGGTCGAGCGGCCGTAACGTCCGCGGGTCGATCACCTCGACCTCGATCTCGTGCTCCTCGGCTAGCACATCGGCCGCCTTCTGGGCGATCACGGCCATGCGCGAGATCCCGACGACCGTGACATCGTCCCCCTCCCGCCGAATGGCCGCCTCGCCGAAGCGCAGCGGCCCACCGTTCTCCGCGACCTCTCCGCGCTGCCCGTAGAGGGTCTCGTGCTCGATGAAGATGACCGGATTGTCGTCGCGGATGCCCGCCTTGAGGAGGCCCTTGGCGTCGGCCGGCGTCGAGGGCACGGCCACGAGCAGCCCGGGCACGTGCAGGTAGAAGGCCTCGAAGCAGTGCGAGTGCGTGGGCCCGAGCTGGTGTCCCCCACCCTGGGGCATGCGGATCACGAGCGGCACCGTGACCTGGCCGCCGAACATGTACCTGATGTGGGCGGCCGAGTTCACGATCTGGTCCATGGCCAGCAGCGAGAAGTTCACGGTCATGATCTCGACGACCGGCCGCAGCCCCGCCATCGCCGCGCCGACTCCCATCCCGACGATCGTGTTCTCGGAGATCGGCGTGTCGCGCACCCGCTCCTCGCCGAACTCCTCGAGCAGTCCCTGGGTGACCTTGAACGCCCCCTGGAAGACGCCGATGTCCTCGCCCATCACGAACACCCGCTCGTCGGCCTCCATCTCCTCGCGGAGCGCCTGGTTCAGGGCCTCGCGGTAGCGCAGGGCGGGCACCGCTAGTCTCCCCCGCCCTCCTCGTCGCGATCCTCGGCGCCGACCTCGCCCTCCCCGAGCTGAGCGTCGTCGTCCGGCTGCTTCGGCTCGCGCCTGCGGCGGGCGTGCTGGTTTCCAACCCCGGCGTAGGCGGCGCCCCGCTCGGCCAGCTCGTGCGGCACGTCGCCGGCCTCGCGCTCGGCCTCGCCGCGGTGGACCTCGGGGGTGCGTTCGTCGACCGTCCACCAGCCGGGCGCGTCGCCGCTGAAGACGTAGATGTCGTCGTAGAGCGCGTCCAGGTCCGGGAACGGCGAGGCGTCTGCGAAGCGCACCGCCTCCTCGACCGTCTCCACCGCCTCGCTGTCGAACCGCTCGGCGTCCTCCTCCGAGATGACACCCTCGTCGACGAGCCGCGTCTTGAAGTTCTCGATCGGATCGCGGCGGCGCCACTCCTCGACCTCCTCCTTGGTGCGGTACTCCTCGGGGTCGGCCATGGAGTGGCCCCGGTAGCGGTAGGTCACCGCCTCGACGAGCTGGGGCTCGCGCTCGCTTCGGGCCTTGTCGAGCGCCTCAGACACGACGGCCTCTACGTCGAGGACGTCCATGCCGTCGCAGCGGGTGCCGGGAACGCCGAAGCCCTCGGACTTCTTCGAGAGGTCGAGCACCGCCGAGTGGCGCTCGATCGCCGTCCCCATCCCGAACTGGTTGTTGACGATCACGAAGACGATCGGCAGCTTCCAGAGGGCGACCAGGTTCATGGTCTCGCCGAAGGTCCCCTGGTTCGTCGCCCCGTCGCCCATCATCGAGACCACCGCGTCGTCGCTCTCCGTGTAGTCGGAGGCGAGCGCGACGCCGGCGCTCAGCGGGAGCGAGCCGCCGACGATCCCGTAGCCGCCGAGAAAGCGCCGCTCCATGTCGAACAGGTGCATCGAGCCGCCGCGCCCGCGGGAGCAGCCGTCGACCCGGCCGAAGAGCTCCGCCATGACCGCGTTCGGGTGCGTTCCCCGAGCCAGCGCCTGGCCGTGCTCGCGGTACGTCGACATCAGGTAGTCGGTGTTGCGCATGGCGCCGGCGGTCCCGACGATCGTGGCCTCCTCCCCGATGCAGAGGTGCAGGAAGCCGCCGATCTTCGCCTTGGCGTACATCTCGCCGGCGCGCTCCTCGAAGCGCCGGATGAGCATCATCTTCGAGACGATCGCCCGGCAGGTGTCGGGATCGGGCAGCTCGCGCCGCGCCGGTTCAACCCCGGTCTCCTCCGGCTTGCGAACGCGGGTCGCATCCTTGGTCGCCACTGGGGAGGAGGGTACCCGGTGGCGGGCGCGGCCTACGCCGCGGCGGCGGCCGCCGCCTCCTCGAGGCGATCGTCGCCCCAGAACAGCCGGTCCCCGACGGCCACGGTCGGGACGCCGGTGACGCCGCGGGCGATCGCCTCCTGCGTCGCCCGCCTCAGCTGCTCCTTGATCGAGCTGCTCCCGATGGCCTTGAGCACGGCGTTCGGGTGGAGCTCGCAGGCGGCCGCGGCGAGCAGGACGTTGTCCGGGTCCGAGAGGTCCCGGCCGGCGGCAAAGGCCTGGCGGAACGCGGCGAGCGAGAAGGCGACGACCCGCCCGGTCTGCTTCGCGAACGTGGCCGCGCGCATCGCGACGAGCGTGTTGTTGGGCCAGCCCTCCGGCCAGCGGAGGGGCTGAAGCCCGTAGTCGGCGGCCCGCCGCTCGACCTCGGCCACCCCCTCGGCGCGGCGGTCGGTCATCGCCCAGGAGCGCCCGCCCGTGACCTTCCACACGCCGCCGAGGAGGATCGGCTGCCAGACCGGCGGCTCGGCGAAGAGCTGGTTGATCCGCTCGGCGGCCAGGTAGGCGTACGGCGAGCCGAGGTCGAAGTAGAAGATCGGACGGGCGTCGCCCCGCCCAGGGCGGCTCATGTCGCGGACGTGGCTCGCCTCGAGCCCGCCGACGGCGTCGGGAGCGCCTGACGCTGACCCTTCCCTAGGAGGCAAGGGCAACGCTGGGCTGGAGCTTCGCGGGCGAGCGGATCGAGATCGAGCCCTCCTATCCTCGTACGACCACGCTCACTGTACGGGAGTAGCCAGTCTCGAACGGGTACCCGCCCTCGTGAGGCAGGCGAACGCGGAACCGGTACCGAACGCGCCCCGTCGTTCCCCCGAATCGGTATCGGAAGCGCCACCCGCCGCGCGGATCGGCCCGCACCGTGGAGAAGGTGCGCCACCGGCCGCGGAAGTGGGCCTGCACCTCGAGCAGCTTTCCCCCCGCCGGGAGCGGGACGCTCAGGACGCGGCCAGAGAAGACGACGCTCCCGCCGTTGCGCGCGTGGTGGCGGTTGACTCGCAGCGTGCTTGCGGCCGGAACGTGGAGCGAGAGCTCACGCGCCGCGGGGCGGATCAGCGTGGTCCCGAGGAAGGAGAACCTCAGCACGCGAGTCTCCGACGCTCGCGCCACGTAGCTGTAGCGGCCCGCGCCGTCGGTGCTGACGCTTCCGACCAGATGCTCGGGCGAACCCTCGGATCTGGAGGTCACGTAGATCCGCTCCCCGCCGAGCGGCTGACCGTCGGCGTTCAGCAACCGGCCGCGGACGTGCAGCGTGCGGCCGAGGTGCGCACGGGTG
>DASQXU010000415.1:0-7634 GCA_035639555.1 Thermoleophilaceae bacterium | reverse complement strand
ATGGTCGGGCAGGAGCGGGAGTGGACCTGGGACGAGTTCCACCGGCTGCCGTTCGAGACGGTGCCCTGTGACATCCATTGCGTGACGAAGTGGTCGAAGCTGGGCACCAACTTCGGCGGCGTCTCGGTCGACACGCTGCTGGAGGGCGTCGACCCACAGGGTGACTTCGTGACGGAGTACTCCTACGGCGGCTACACCACGAACGTCCCGCTCGCCGATCTGACCGGCGGAAAGGCATGGGTGGTGACCGAGCACGAGGGCGAGCCCCTCCCACGCGAGCACGGCGGGCCGGCCCGGATGCTGGTGCCGCACCTCTACTTCTGGAAGAGCGCCAAGTGGATCGCCGGGCTACGGATCATGGACCACGATGAGCCGGGCTTCTGGGAGCAGAACGGCTACCACAACTACGGCGACCCGTGGAAGGAGCAGCGCTATTGGACCGACTGACGGCCGTCGAGCAGCGCGCTCCCGGCAAATGGCAGATCGGGACCGTCGCCGCCATCAAGCGGGAGACGCCGCGCGTCAAGTCCTTCCGGATCGAGCTGCCGATGTGGATGCCCCACCTCCCGGGCCAGCACTACGACGTCCGGCTCACCGCCCCCGATGGCTACCGAACCCAGCGCTCCTACTCGGTCGCCTCGTCGCCCCTCGACAAGGGTGAGATCGAACTGACCATCGACCGGCTCGAGGACGGCGAGGTCTCGCCCTACTTCCACGACGTGGTGGTCGAGGGGGACGAGGTCGAGGTCCGCGGCCCGTTCACCTCTTACTTCGTCTGGCGCGGGGAGTCACCGGTGCTGCTCTTGGGCGGGGGCTCCGGCGTGGTGCCTTTGATGTGCATGTTGCGTCACCGGCGCCGCACCATGCCCGAGCTGCCGATGCGCCTTGTCTACTCGGTGAGGACGGCCGAGGACGTCATCTACGGCGACGAGCTCGGTGACGACGCGCTGCTCACCTTCACACGAGAGCCGCCCGACGACTGGGTAGGCCACACCGGCCGCGTCGATGCCGCGCTCATCGCCGAGGCGGGGTTGGAACCGGGCATCGCGTTCATCTGCGGCTCGAACGGCTTCGTGGAGACGGCCTCAGAGCTGGTGCTCGCCGCCGGATTCGAGCCCGGGCAGGTACGCACCGAGCGCTTCGGGCCGACTGGCTGAGGCCGATCCGGCCCTCCATCAGCGCTCCCCGGCCGCAGTCGGCCTCCGCCCTCCGTCCTCCGTCCGGCGCGCGAGCAGCCGCTGCAGGGTGGCGTCGGCAATAGCGGGAGCGGGCTCAACCTCGCGGCGGCAGGTCATGTTCCACCCACCCCCCGACTGGCTTGGTGAGCTCGATGCTGACATAGCGGCGGTCGTCGGGACGCGGCGTGCGCTGCAGCTGGCCCCCACGCGGGTGACGATGCCCGACAGCGCGCCCGCCGCCCAGATCGACTCGCGTGCCGGCATCCGCGCGACCGGCCTCACGCCTGCGGTCGGTAGGCGAGATAGACCACCCCGTTGTCGTACGACTCACAGGCCTCACGCGACAGCTCGCTCGGCGAGGCGTCTTCGGCGAAGAGCCGCGGACCGGACCCGCGGGTAAGCGGGTAGACGAAGAGATGTAGCTCGTCGACCAGGCCATCCGCGAGCATCGCGCGGACCAGCGTGCCGCTGCCGCTGACGTAGAGGTCGCCGTCGACCTCGTCCTTCAGGCTGCGGATCGCGTTTGGGTCGTACGGGCCGATGATCTTCGAGTTCCTCCACGTGGCGGTCGTGAGGGTCGCGGACACGACGTACTTGGTGGTGTCGTTGAAGAACGGCGCCCCGGGGTCGTCCTCCACGGTCCGCGTCGACCACGCTGGCTCGAACATCTCGTACGTCGTGCGCCCGAGCAGGATGCCTCGGGAACGCGCCGTGACCGCGCCGATGGCCTCCCCCATCCGGGGGTCGAAGCCGTAGTCGAACGTCCAAGTCGGCGCATCGATCACGCCGTCGAGGCTCATGAACTCGTGCACGTGTATTGCTCCCACTTCTCACCTCCGTGTCGATGTTGCCGCGCCCTCTCCGGGTTTGGGTGTAATGACCGGCTCGGGGCCGCGCTCTCACTGCGCGCTGTTTCGTGCCGCGCGACGGTTCCATGCGCGCGGAGCGATAGCGCCCCCGAGCCCCATGGAATTTTGGCCCGCTCCGCTTACGGGTTGGATACTGGCCGCAGTGCCGCGCGCTCAAATGGTCCGCAAGCCGCTGCAGGTGCGTCCTCGGTCCCGTCGGACGCTCGATCAGCGGCTTTGGCTGCGCTTCCCGAGGCTGGCCGCTGCGACGCATCGTCTGATAGCGAGACTCGAGCCGGGCTCTCGTCTCCGCGAAGCAGCCGTATGGCGCGCCTCCCAGCTCGCGGTGGAGGCGTACAACCGCCGCGACCTGGACGCGGTGGCAATCGGCTTCCACCCGGATCTCGAGTACTACCCGTATCGGGAGTTCGTCGACGCAGCGCTCGTCGAGCCGTGTTACCACGGGCCGTCGGGCTACCGCGCCTACATCGAGAGCACCTACGAGGTCTGGGGAGCCGATGTGCAGTTGGCGCCAACCGAGCTCATCGACCTGGGCGATCGGCTGGTGCTGCTCGCTGACATGCCGATGCGCGCGCAGGCGAGCGGCGTGCCGCTGGCCGAGACGTACGCGTGCGTCTCGACGCTCAAGGACGGCAGGGTGATTCGCCAGCAGGACTTCCTGGACCAGGCGGAGGCCCTCGAAGCGGCGGGGGTCTCGCCCTAGGGAATGTCACGGTTGACCTTGTCCGCCGCGTTGCGGTCGGAGCCGAGCAGCAGTACCCCGCCGGGAGAGCCATTGAAGCGAGCGCGGCAGCCGATGCACGCGACCCTTGGTTAGGACGCTTCGCGAGGCCGTCGCTACGCTCCCGCGCCGATGAATCGCAGCGATGCCCTGCAGCTGCCAGCTCGTTACGAGTTTGCCCGGCCGCTGGCCTCGGGCGGGATGGCGGACGTCTACCTCGCGGAGGACCGAGTGCTGCAGCGGCCCGTCGCGATCAAGGTTCTGGCCGAGCGGCTCGAGTCGGACAGCTCCGCACGACAGCGCTTCGTGCGCGAGGCGGTGACGGCGGCCCGGCTGGGCCGGCACGAGCACATCGTCACCGTTCACGACATCGGCGATTCCCGAGGCCGGCCGTTCCTCGTGATGGAGCTCCAGCCCGGGGGGAGCGTGGAGGACTGGCTTCGCACCAGGGGCAGGCCACCGATCGACCAGGCGCTGCGCTGGATCGCCCAGACGGCGGGTGCACTCGATGCTGCGCACGAGGAGGGAGTCGTCCATCGCGACGTCAAGCCGGGCAACCTGCTGCTCACCGAGCGCGGCGACGTTCGCGTGGCCGACTTCGGCGTTGCGAGGCGGGAGTGCACCGAGACGGCGCTCACGAGCACAGGCGAGGTCCTCGGAACCGCCGGCTACATCTCTCCGGAGCAAGCCGCCGGAGGACGAGCCACCCCCGCGAGCGATCGGTACGCGCTCGCGGTCGTCGCGCGGGAGCTGCTTGGCCCGCAACTCAATGCGTCAGCGGAAGCCGTCTTCGAGCGGGCGCTCGCACGCGAGCCGGAGCGGCGCTACCAGTCGGCTAACGCGTTCGTCGAGGCTCTCGAGGAAGCCCTCGGACACGGAGCATCCGTGACCAGACCGCCCCGAGCGACGCGGACGAGGCGTACGCGGGTGCTCGGGTCGGGAGTGACCGCCCGGCTCTACCGGCCCCTACGGTCGCTAAGGCTGAGTCGCCGGGCGCTGAGGCTCACCCGGCCCGCGAAGCTCGGGCTCGGCGCGGTGATCGTCGCGGTGGCCGGCGCGGCGGCCGGTCTCGTTGTCGGGGCGCTGAGCGCTGCGCCGGCCGCGAGGCGCGAGGCGTTCGCCATCTGCTCGCTATCGCCGCTACAGCACGACGCCAACCTGGTCGTGAGCGGCGCCGGCGCCAGGCGGTTCTGCCGCGCCGAGGTTCGGAGCCTCTCGCAGCACGGCGACGCCTGGGGCTACCGCATGGGCCGCCGCTTGCTAACTCCGGACAAGGGCGATCCCAGCGCTCTTGGACGGGTCTGCTCGCTCAGGCGTGACGGGCTCTCCGTCACCATCTACGACACGGGCGAGCGCGAGATCGGGCAGCGCGTGTGCGGCTCGCTCGCGGTCGGCGGTTGGGAGCTCCGGAGCATCTCCTAGTCGCGGTCGGGCGTCGCCCGTAATCGTCGCGCCGGGCTCAAGCCGGGTGCGTGGCGGGGCGGCGCGCGAACGCGCGGTCACGCGGCTCTGCGCTGCGTCTAGCGGCCGCGGGCGTCTAGGGTCCTGCGGTATGTGGTTCGAGGTCCACACTCTCGCGCTGAATGCGGTCCAGGCGGGGTGCCTCGCGCTTCCCGGGGCCGGGGTGCCCCGCGACCTCTCCCGATTCCGCACCCGCGCATGGGCGCTCGTACCGCCCCTGTCGATCGCGGTCGTCGTCGGCGTGATCGCGGTGGTCCCGATCTCCGCGCAGGTCTTGACCTGGACCGCACTCATCCTCGTCCCGATCGGTTGCGCGATCGCGCTGGCCTGGGCGATGCGCGGCGCGCGGCCGTGGCTCGCGACGCTATGCGCCCCGCTCCTTGCCTTCGCGTGGATGTTCCAGACGGACGCGCTCGGACAGCTGGCTGCCACGGCGCTGATCGCCGGTTCCGTGATCGCTCTTGGGCGCCTGCTCGCGGGCGGCGCGCCATTGCCGCTCCTGAAGGCGGGCGTTATCGCGATGGCAGCCGTCGACGCCTACCTCGTGTTCTCGAACAAGCTCCAGGCGCCTAACGCCGTGCTCATCGCAGCCAAGCCGGCGGCGGGCGTCCCTCGGCTCCAGTCGGCGACCTTCGGTGGCTCCTACCTCGGCTACGGGGACCTCTTCGCCGCCGCGGTCGTCGGCGGGATACTCGCGGTCGAGCGGCTGCCGCAGATTGGAGCCGCCGTGGCGCTGCTCGTCGTCGCGTTCTGCTGGAACCAGCTATTCGTCGTCTATGACGTGCTGCCGGCGACCATCCCGCCAGCGGTCGTCTTGATCGGCTCCGAGCTCGTACGCCGGCGCGGACGTACGCGCAGCCGCCATCGTGATCGGGCGGGCCCCGCAGAGACCGACCGACTCCCGCCGGCAGCGGGGCCCGCCCCGAGCGTATAGAGGGCGGACGCGCTGCGCGCCATCACGTTCGAGCTATACGTCGGGCGCTTTGCCCGGGTATCACCCGTGCAGCCGCGAGATGAGGGAGGGCGGCAGCCATGGCGAGGGAGATCGAGCTCAGGCGCCATACGGACAGCGACGGCGATGCGCTGACAGACGAGGGCGTGGAGGCGGCGCTCGAGGTCGGGCGATCGCTTCGCGGCGGCTACGAGGTGCTCGTCTCGAGCGGTGCGCAGCGGGCCACCCAGACACTCGCCTGCTTTGCCTGCGAGCTTGGCGAGCGCGTGCCGGGCGGGGCCCTGGTGGAGCCCGGCCTGCGCTCCAAGCTCGAGGATCGCTGGCGCCAGGCTTACCAGAAGGCCGGGAGCGGCGAGCTCGCCGCCTTGCGGGCGGCCGACCCGGAGCTCGTCGAGCAGGACTCGGCCACCCTGGGCGCCGCTCTCCGGCGGGTGCTCGACCGCCTTGGCGACGGGGGGAGGGCCCTCGTCGTCGGACACAGCCCCACGAACGAGGCGGCCGTTCTCGGCCTGACCGGCGAGCTGGTCGAGCCGATCTCGAAGGGCTCCGGAGTGCTCCTCGTCGTCAACGACGATGAGACGCGGGTCGAGCCGCTCGAGTGAGCGGCGCGTCAGCGGGCTGCCCATGCGTTCAGGCGGCCGCTATGGACTCAGTAGCGACTCGAGCGTGGCGATCGAGTCGGTCACTCAATCTGCCCTTGGAGGTTCGCCGGTCACGATGAGCTCGGCGCCTTGGGGCGGTCGTGTTCAGCGCGCAACGACAATGGGACGGCCAATCCAAGGAGGTCACCCGTGTCCGATCGCAAGCGCGTTGTCGAGAGATACATCGACGGATTCCGTCAGACCGACCACGGTCAGATTCTGTCCTGCCTGACCGAGGACGTCGTCTGGAACCTGCACGGTTTCAAGACCATCCGGGGCAAGGACGCCTTCGACGCAGAGATCGAGGGCGAAGGATTCGAGGGCAGCCCAGAGCTCAGGATCGACCGGTTGATCGAGGAGGGCGACACCGTGGTCGCCACCGGAGGCGGCAGCGTCGCTCAGACCGGCGGAGACAGGCTCGAGTTCGTCTTCTCCGAGGTGTTCACATTCGCCGACGATCTGGTCAGCCAGCTCGACACCTACCACGTCTGGTTGCAGCAGCCCGAGCCGGCGGAGGGCAGGGAATGACGATCCGAACTCGCATGTGCATCAGCATCGATGGCTTCGTCGCGACCTCCGACGGGTTGCCGGTTCAGCTCGCAGACCCGAGCTTCGTCCCCGGCGAGAGCCACGCCTTCCCCGAATTCCAGCGGAGCCTCGAGGCCGTGCTGATGGGGCGGACGACGTTCGAGCCGGCGCTCGGCGCAGACCGCTGGCCATGGCCCGATCTCGACGTCTTCGTGCTGGGCTCACGTCGTCCGGACGGCACGCCTGAGCATGTAGTCGTCGAGAGCGATCCCGCCCGGCTGCTGGAAGCGATCCGCGAGGAGAACCGGGGCGGGGACGTCCACCTCGTCGGCGGGCCCCGCACGATGGAGACCTTCCGGGCGCTCGGGGGACTCGACAAGCTGGGGCTGCTCGTGCTCCCGATCCTCGTGGGCGACGGCGTCCGTTTGACGCCACCATTCGGCCCCGACTTGGATCTGGCCCCGGAGAGCGAGCGCGCGCTTCCAGAGGGCGCGGTGGAGATCGTCTACGCCTGCTCCTGACTTGCGCGGGCCCCCCCGTCGCATCTCGTTGGGCGAGAAAGAATCCGGGCGGCGATGAAATCGGGCCGGGTCGGAGTCGAGTGGGGCCGGGCCCCGGGCCGTCTCGGTCGCTTCCTTCCCAACACCTTCCTGCCTACGGAGAGCGCAGGACGAGCTCGACCGGTGCGGGTGCTGTGAACGCGGCCCGAACTGATCCATCGGGACGGTGTCCGAGCTGAGCAGCGAGGCCTGGCACCGGCTGCTGGCGGGTAGACCTGGGCGCCGTCTCCTCCCAGGGCAGCTGTTCAGCCGAGGAGCGACCCCCGGAGCCGGCGCCGAGCACTCCGCGCCAGGCGCTGCGACCCGAGCTGGCACTGGACGAGCGATCGTCAGGCTGGCCCGGGGGCCCTTGGTTACTTCGTAACCGTAATGGTCCCGGTCATCCCGGGGTGGAGGGTGCACACGTAGGTGATCTTCCCCGGCTTGTCGAGCTTGTAGGAGAAGGTTCCGCCGTTCCCGAACGCCCTCGACTTGAACTCCTCGCCCTTGGTCGCGGTGACGTTGTGGTCGACGCCGTCCGCGTTCGTCCACCTGATCGTCTGTCCGACCTTGGCGCTGACCGCCTTGGGCAGGAACTGGATGTTCTTCATCGTCACCGCGAGCGTCCTGGCGGCCGACGCGCTCTGCTTGCCGCTCACGGTGAACTCCGTCGCCGCCTCGACGCCCGTGTTGCTGTGGTCGTTGTTGGCGAGGTAGACCTCGAGCTTGTGCTTGCCAGCGGGCA
>DASQXU010000414.1:0-2686 GCA_035639555.1 Thermoleophilaceae bacterium | reverse complement strand
ACAACCCGTCGATCACCCGCGACGTGTCGGGCGAGGGCGTCCAGCAGGCCCTGCTGAAGATCCTCGAGGGGACCACGGCCTCGGTCCCGCCCCAGGGCGGGCGCAAGCACCCCCACCAGGAGTTCCTGACGATCGACACCTCGAACGTCCTCTTCGTCTGCGGCGGCTCCTTCGGCGAGCTCGACAAGGTGATCGAGAAGCGGATCGGCAACCACGGGGTCGGCTTCGGCGCCGAGGTCACCTCCGCCGCGGACAAGGACACCGGCGAGCTCTTCGAGCACGTGCTCCCCGAGGACCTCGTGGACTACGGACTGATCCCCGAGTTCATCGGCCGCCTCCCGGTGATATCGGTGATCCACCAGCTGACGCGGGACGATCTCGTCACGATCCTCACCGAGCCGCGCAACGCGCTCGTCAGGCAGTTCCAGCGGTTCTTCCAGTTCGACGGCATCGAGCTCGTCTTCGCCGAGGAGTCGCTCGAGGCGATCGCCGACAAGGCCCTCGAGCGGGAGACCGGCGCCCGCGGGCTGCGGTCGATCCTCGAGGAGACGCTGCTCGACGTGCAGTTCGAGCTCCCCTCGCGGCGGGACGTCAAGAAGTGCGTGGTGACCAAGGAGACGATCGAGAAGGGCCTGAAGCCCACCCTGGTCACCGAGGCGGCCCCCGAGGAGCGGGCGCCGAAGCGCGCCGAATCGGCCTAGCGCAGCTCCCTTAGGCCCCCCCGCGGGCCGGGGCTCGCGCCGGCTCGCGGTCCGCGAAGTAGCCGCTCCCCTCGACGCTGATCCGCGGCAGCGCCCGCCCCATCCAGCGGGGGAGCCACCAGCAACGCTCGCCTAGCAAGGCCATGACCGCCGGCACGAACAGGCAGCGGACGATCGTGGCGTCGATCGCGATCGCGGCGGCGAGGCCGACACCGAACTGCTTGACCACCGCATTGCCGCTGAGGATGAAGCTCGAGAACACGCAGACCATGATCAGGGCGGCCGAGGTGATCACCCGGCCGGTGGAGGCGAGGCCCTGGACGACCGCCTGCCGAGTGTCTCCCGACTCCTCGTGGTGCTCCTGGATCTGGCTCAAGAGGAAGACCTCGTAGTCCATCGAGAGCCCGAAGAGGATCGCGAACATCATCAGCGGCACGTAGCTGACGATCGGCGTGGCGCCGTCGAGCCCCAGCAGCTTGGCCCCGTGGCCGTCCTGGAACACGAAGGTGACGATGCCGAAGGAGGCGCCGACCGAGAGGAGGTTCGCCACCGCGGCCTTGGCGGGCAGCGTGAGCGAGCGGAAGGCGAGCAGCAGCACGAGGAAGCTGAGCCCGACCACGATCCCGATCATCAGCGGGAGCCGGTCCGCGATCCGGGCGGCGAGGTCGATGTACCCCGCGGTCTGGCCGCCAACGTAGGTGGTGATTCCAGTCCCCTTGGTCGCGTTCGGGATGACCGACGAGCGCAGGTGGTTGACCAGGTCCTCGGTCGCCGTGGCCGCCGGCCTGGTCGTCGGCACCACGGTCAAGACCGCGGTGGTTGCCTTCTTGTCCACGGTCGCCGGCGAGACCGACTTCACGCCCGGCGTCTTCGCAATCGCGTTCTCGACGTCGGTTAGGCGAGGATCGGTGGCCGGCGAGCTCGCCTGCTTCTTGTCGGCTGCCAGCTTCTGCGTCTGCCCAGCGAACTGCTTGCTCACCTGCTGCTGGGCCTGCTGTTGCGACATGCCCTGCTGGACGAGCTGCTGGGTCTGTTGCTGCTCCTTCTGGCTCAGCTGTTGCTGCTGCTTGTTGACGTTGTCGAGCTGCTTCTTGTCGGGCTTCGCCGCGCTCGAGAGCCGCATCGAGACCAGCAGCGGACCGTTCGTCCCGGGGCCGAACCCGTCGGAGATCAGGTCGAAGGCCTGGCGGGCGGTGGTGTTCCTCGGGAGCTCGCCGTTGTCCGAGGAGCCGAGCTGGATGTGGACGATCGGGACTGCCAGCACGGCGAGGACGACGATGCTCGCCGCCACCGAGCGCCAGGGTCGGCGCGCGACGCCGCGCGCCCAGCGCGCCCATCCGTGGGGCCGGTGGTCGTCGGGGTGGGTGCGCCCGAGCTTCACCCGCAGCGAGTTGATGCGGAAGTCGAGGGCGCCGAGGAGGGCGGGGAGCAGCGTCACGGCGGCGAGCACGGCTATGACCACGGCGACCGCCGCCGAGTAACCCATGGTCCCGATGAGCGGGATGTGCGCCGCCAGGAGCGAGACCAGGGCGATGACCACGGTTCCGCCGGCGAAGACCACCGCGCCTCCCGACGTGGCGGCCGCCCGGGCGATCGACTCGCGGACCTCGATCCCGTCCCTCAGCTGGAGCTTGTGCCGCGTGACGATGAAGAGCGCGTAATCGATCCCGACCCCGAGGCCGATCATCGTGGCGAGCGTCGGGGCGACGGTGGGGACGTCGACCGCGTGGCCCAGCAGCTCGATGATGGACAGCGTGCTCACGAGCCCGAGTACCGCGGTCGCGATCGGCAGGAACATCGCGGTGGCGGTGCCGAAGGCGAACAGGAGGATGATCACCGCGGCCGCCAGGCCGATGGCCTCGCTGCTCTCGGTGCTGGTCTTCGAGACCGCCTGTCCCAGGTAGCCGCCGGTCTCCACCCGAAGCCCGGCGTCGGTGGCGGGGCTCGTATGGTCGATGATGTCCTGCGCCTGGTCCTTCGAGAGG
>DASQXU010000413.1:0-6871 GCA_035639555.1 Thermoleophilaceae bacterium | reverse complement strand
CATGATCTCGTGCCAGAGCGCGTTGACCTCGTTGGCCTTGGTGAAGAAGCGGTGGCCGCCGAGGTCGAAGCGGTAGCCGTCTCGCACGGCGGTCTTGGCGATGCCGCCGACCTGGTCCTCGGCCTCGAGCACCACGACCGGAAGGCCCATCCGCGCCAGGGTGTAGCCGGCGGTCAGCCCGGCCGGTCCGGCTCCGAGGATGACCGTCGGCTTCTCGCGCATCTCGGGGCGAGCCAGGTTCGCTGGCGGCTCGGCCGGCGCTTGCCGCTTCGGGAGCGGGACGGGGGCGGCCGCCCAGCCGTCGCCGCTCGGGAGGTTCTCGTCACTCGGCATTTCGTCAGCAGGTCTTCCTGTAGAGGGTGCCGCGTACGCCGATCCGGGTCGCGTGGCGGTCGAAGCTCGGCACCGCGGCTACCAGCCTGAAGCACCGGTTCCCCGCCATCGCACCGCCCCACTGGGCCGACCGACGGCGCACGAGCTGGGTCCAGGGCGCGTCCCAGTCGTTCGCCTGGCTCGTGACCGGATCGACCAGGAGAACGCGCTCGCCGCGGCGGAGGCTAGCGAGAAGCGGGTCGAGCTCCTTGGCCGGAGTCGCGTGCTCGAGCCGGGGCTGGGCGTCGCGCCAGTCCATCACGCGCGGGTTTACCACCGGCCCCATCGGGGTCGCGTAGCGGAGCCCGCGGGCACCCCCGAGCCGCTCCAGGTGGTACTCGAGCAGCGGCGTCTGCTCCGGCTGCATCGAGATGACCAGGTCGCCCGGGCGCAGCAGCGGCACCGCGGCCGCGCGCAGGTCGGCGGCGTTGCTCTTGTTCTTGAGCCCGTAGGTCTTCGGAATGCACCAGATGCCGAGGATGATCACGAGCGCGGCGAGGCCGAGCACGCCGGCCCGAGCCAGCCCGGCGGCGGCCAGGATGAGGATCGGCCCGAGCGCGACGCCCAGGTAGCGCGTGGTCCAGGCAGGCGAGAACTGGGAGAAGGTCCAGGCCACGGCGAGGGTGCCCACGCAGAGGGTGGTCGCGGCGATGAGCGCGGTCCGCTCGCGCCGGTCGCCGCGCTCGGCGAAGACGCCGGCCACGCCCGAGCCCCCGGCGAGCAGCAGCGCGGCGGTCGGGGTGCCGCCGCCGAGCAGCGACCTCGTGATCTGGATCGGCGCCCCGAAGCGAGGGGAGGTGAGCCACGGGGCCCCGGTGTGCCGCGTCTGGTAGAGCAGCGTTGGGACCCAGGGGAGGTAGAGGACGCCGGCCCCGCCGAAGCCGATCAGCGCGTCTCGCACGAGCCCGCGACGGTCACGGGTGGCGTACCAGCAGGGGACGAGCGCGCAGAGTGCGCCCACGAACATGAACAGCCCCCAGTTGTGCGTGTACAGCATGAGCGCGAGAAGCACCGCGAAGACGGGAAGGTAGGCCCGGCGGCCGAAGACGAACAGGTTGAGGAAGGCGGCCGTGGTCAGGAGGCTCAAGAGGAGCATCAGCGAGTACATCCGCGTCTCCTGGGCGAAGGCCGTCAGGAAGGGGTTGACCGCCGCGAGCGCCGCCGCGATGTACCCGGCCCGACGGCCGAACAGCGACCAGCCCGCCCAGAGCGCTCCCGGGATGGCGAGCAGCGCGATCGCCACCGAGAGTGCCTGCGTCCGCGCGGGCCCGATGCCGAAGGCCTTCATCCAGACGCTCAGCATCATGTAGTAGAGAGGCGGCGAGCCGTCCTGGCGCAGGACGTGAGGGATGTGCAGCAACGGCTGGGAGGCGATGCCGATCGAGAGCCCCTCGTCCATCCACAGCGACGCTCCGAGAGCGCGCGTGCGCAGGTAGAGCGAGATCCCGAGCAACCCGAGCAGGAGAAGGATCGGGACGGCGATCCCGCCCGGAAGGGAGCGTATGCGGGGCAGCGCGCGAGGCCGAGACGCGACCGAAGCCACGGGCGAACCTTAGTGGGGCGGACGCGGCAGGCGCCCGTCTGCGAACGGCAGTCCACTGGGCGGCGGGGGCGCTGTCGGGACGTGCGATCCAGCGCGCGGACAGCGCTGCGGACCCGGTCGCTGTCCGGTGGGCGGCACGGTCAGCACCCGCCACTTGCCATAGCGGGCGACCTGGCGGTAGCGCGGGTCGGTCGGGGTGGTCACGAGCGGCCCCCTCGGCACGGTGCGCGTGCGGAACAGCACTCCGGGCGGGGGCGTGGGCCGGTAGGCGACGCTGGCCCCATGAAGGTGGAGCTCCCAGGCGATCATCTGGGTCTGGAACGGGCCGCTGAACACCCCGCCGCACTCCCGCAGGCGGGCCGGCCCGCCGACCCGGTCGAGCACCGTCTTGAACTCACTCCAGATCCGCGCCTCGTAGCGCAGCCCCCCGGCCACCCGCGAAGTGTTGTGCTCCTTCTCGGCGATGAACGGGGTGGAGACGACGAGCGCGACGACGAACGCGCCGACGGCGGCGAGCGCCCCGCCCCGCTCGCTGCCCGTCAGCCCGGTGGTCAGCCGCTCGACCCCCTGCAGGACCCGCGTCGCGCCGATGCCCCCCAGGACCGACACGACCGCGGTGAACACGATCAGATAGCGCTGGTTCCCCGCGTAGCCCTTCTCGGTCATGATCGCCACCAGCGCGAACCACGCGCACCCGCCGATCAGGAGGACGAGGGTCCGCGACGCCGACGAGAAGCGGACGCTCGCCCGCCCGAGCGCCGAGCGTCGGTCTCTGAACCAGGCCCAGAGCGCGTAGGCCACGGCGACGACGACGCCGCCCTTGACCGGGGCGATCACGACCTTCCATGAGCGCTTGACGAGCTCGAGCGCCGGGTGCTCGGCGAAGGCGATGCTCTGGGGGTTCGGGTGCGAGGCCCGGGCCGACGCCCGGAACGCGTCGCCCGATCCCCACCACTCGGGCAGGAACCAGAGCGCCGGGATGAGTAGCGCGAAGAACCCCATGCGCAGCCGCAGCCGCGGCTCGCGGAACCACAGCCAGAGCCCGTACAGGCCGAGGAAGGGCCAGACCTCGGGTCGCAGGAGCGCCGCGGCGACGCCCAGGTAGAGCGCGTGGTCGCGGCGCCCGTCGAGGTGGCGCTCGAAGGCCCACAGCACGAGCCCGGCGAGGAGCGCCTCGGAGTTCCCCAGCGCGGTGTCGCGCACGAACTTGAGGCTCGAGAAGAGCGCCAGCGCGGCCAGCAGGCCGGCGAGCACCGCATAGACGCGATCGCGCGGCTCGTCGCGATCGCCCCGCAAGAGCCGCGCCGCCACCCGGTAGGTCATCACGCAGGCCAGAAGCCCCCCGGCCCTGGCGACCACGAGCCACAGATAGGGCGCCGCGCTGCCGAACAGCGAGAACGGGATCGTGAACAAGACGGGGAGCGGCTTCCACGACGGGCCGGCGGTCGTGACCAGGTCGAGGTGCGCGATCTCCCGTCCCCAGAGGATCCACGCCCAGGGGTCGTAGGTCGGCGTCGAGGGCAGGAGGAGGGTCAGCGCCGAGATCGCCAGGCACCCGAGCAGCACGGGCCATATCGCCCCGGGCGCCCACGGGACGGGCCGGACCGCCGTCCGGGCGCGAGCCCGAGGCGGGCGCGCGGGTGGCGCGGCTGGCACGTCCCTGCGGCGGAGGAGCCGGAGCTGTGCGCCAGGCGCCCGCATCGAGCGCGGATTAGGCCCGGCTCGCCTCGAGACGCACCGCGGAGCGCAGACGCGACCAGCCGCCGTACCGCGTGACCAGCACGACGAGGCCGACGATCGTGATCGGCAGGAAGAGGACGAAGCGCAAGAGCAGCAGGTAGGAGACCGCGGCCGAGCCGGTCCCGCCCACCGCCTTCACCCCGAAGACCACCGCGGCGTCGAAGGTCCCGACGTAGCCGGGCGCGGCCGGCAGCATGGCAAACAGGTTGGTCAGCGCGACGAGGTACAGGGCGTCCATGCCGCTCATCCCGAGCCCCGCCGCGTGCGCGACGAAGAGGTACACCGTGGCCTCGAGCGCCCAGATCAGGAACGAGACCCCGAGCAGGACCAGGCCGCTTCGGCTGACCAGGGCCCGGGGGGCGCCGGCGAGCGGGCGGAGGACGTCACGCACGCGGGCGAACGCCCGATGGCGACGCAGGACCTGGAGCCCGACGACCGCGACGGCCAGCCCGGCGAGCGCGAGCCCCGCGACGAGGAACGGCCGGTGGCTCGGGAGCGTCGCGTTGCGAAGCACGCCGTAGACCACGACCACGAGGATCGCCGCGAGCGCCAGCGCGTCGAGCAGCCGCTCCGAGACCACCGTGCCGAGCAGCAGACGCTTCCCGGCGCCGGTGCGGGGCGCGAGCAGGACGACGCGCAGCACCTCGCCCGCCCTGGCCGGGAGCACGTTGTTCCCCATGTAGCCGACGGTCGTGAGGCCGTAGACGTCCCGGCGGGAGGCTTCCACCCCGGTCAGCCGAAGGATCCGCTCCCAGCGCTCGGCGCGTACGACGGTCGCCAGGGCGTACATCAAGACGCCGCCGACCAGCCACGAGAGCGCGCCCGCGGTGTGCGGCAGCTCGGGGGTCTGCTGACGCGAGGCCCACCAGACGACCGCGCCAAGCGCGATCAGCGATACCAGAGCCTGGATGAGCGCGAAGCGTCGGTTCATTGCTAGGGCGGGATTCGGCGCGCCGGTCGCCCGATCCTGCGCCGGTCGCCTGGCGCCGGCGCCAGAGCACGGCTCGTGCGCGGAAGCAGCAGCCGCGCGCGGCCGCGTGCGCGTGCACGGTAGCAGGCGGCGGAGCCGACGTCGGCGGGATGCCCGCAACCTCGCGCCGAAGTGTGTGTTTCGGTCGATCTAGCGGTAGCCTGGACGCGGTCTCGCTGCCATCACTCCCTTGCGCGCCCGCCTCATCACCCCGTTCGCGATCGCGGCCGTGGCCGCTGGCGTCGCCGTGCCGACCGTGGCCGCTCAGACGACCACGACCCCAACCACTCCGGCTCCCGCGCCCCCGCCTCCGCCGCCGACGCCCAGGCTCGTGGTCTCGCCGCCGACGCACAGGACCTACATCCGCGAGGGTCAGGCCGGCCGCTTCCTCCTGGGCGGACCCTGGTACTTCCGCCAGGACGATGCCGGCGTGGGAATGGGCCAGCGCTGGTGGCGCCAGCGGTCGCTGCGGGGGTGGGTGCCGGTCGGCGTGCCCTCGGTCTGGAACGCCACCGACACGACGCTCAACCGCTCGTCGGTCGGGTGGTACCGGCGCGAGTTCAGCCTTCCCCGCGGACCCCGCGGGCGGAGCTTCCAGTGGAAGCTGCGCTTCCAGTCGGCCACCGCCCGGGCGACGGTCTGGGTCAACGGTAAGCAGGTAGGGCAGAGCCACGTCGGCCCGTACTTCCCGTTCGAGGTCGACGCGCCCGGCCTGAACCGGCGTCACAACCGGCTGGTGGTCCGGGTGTCGAGCCTACGGAGCGGCACCGACCTGACCCACTGGCGCGTGGCCGCCTTCAACGGCTTCGGCTCCGGCGGCTGGTGGAACTTCGGCGGACTGAACCGGGAGGTCTATCTCCGGCGCATCGACGGCGTCGACATCGAGGACGTCGGCGTCTTCCCGCAGCTGCGGTGCGTCCGCTGCGCGGCGCGCGTCCGGGTCCAGATCGCCCTCCGGAACCTCGGCCGCCGCGGGGCGAGGGTGCCGCTCGCGTTGCTCCTGCGGGGGCCGGGGAGCCGCAGGACGACCACGATCGACCTGCCGGCCCGGGGGCTCCGGGGCAAGGGCCGCAGGACCATCAACACGACGTTCACGATCCGCAGGCCGAGGCTGTGGCAGCCGGGCCGGGCCCGTCTCTACGGCCTCCGTGTGGTCGCGAGCACCGGCGGGGTCAGGCGGGCCACCTACTCGCTGGCGTTCGGTGTCCGCAAGGTCCAGGTGCGCGGCGACGGGGTCGTGCTGCTGAACGGGCACCCGCTCCAGCTCCGCGGGGCGGCGATCCACGAGGACGATCCAACCACCGGCTCCGCCCTGACCCCGGGCCAGCGGGGCGCGCTGCTCCAGCGGCTGCGTCAGCTCCACGCCACGCTCACGCGCGCCCACTACCCGCTCCACCCCGCCTTCATGGAGGCCCTCGACCGGGCCGGGATCCTCTACTGGAGCGACGCGCCGGTGTACCAGGTGCCGGTGGGCAACATGGCGATCCCCTCGGTTCGCCGGCGGGCGATCCAGGCGAACCTCGACACGATCGCCGAGCTCAAGAACCACCCCTCGGTGCTGACCTGGTCGCTCGCCAACGAGCTCCCCGACATGGGGAGCGCACCCCAGAGCCGGTTCATCACCGAGGCCGCCCGGGCGGTCCGCAAGGTCGATCGCACTCGCCTCGTGGCCATCGACCGCGCGTCGGTCCTCGGCCAGCCCGACCCGATCCCGGCCCTCGGAGTGCTCGACGCGATCGGGGTCAACGACTACTTCGGCTGGTACAGCGCGAGCACCATCGGCCGCCCGTCGCAGACCGCGGACCTCCCGGCGTTCCTCGACCGGCTGCACGCCGTGTATCCACGCACCGGGCTGTTCGTCACCGAGTTCGGCGCGGAGGCGAACCGCGATGGGCCGGTGACCGAGAAGGGCACCTACGCGTTCCAGGTGAAGTGGCTCCAGGACCACCTCGCGATCTACGGCTCGAAGCCCTACATCAACGGCGCGGTCGTCTGGATACTCAGGGACTTCCGCGTCGTCCCGGACTGGTCCGGCGGCAACCCGAGGCCGTCGCCGCCGTGGAACAAGAAGGGCCTGCTCGACCAGTACGGCGCGCCAAAGCCTTCCTTCCCCGTGATCTCGCAGATCTTCGGCGGCACTCCGCCGCTGCGCTGATCGCGCCCGGGCGAGTCACTACCCTGACCCCGATGCGGAACCTGCTGCTCCTCGCGTGCCTCTGCGCGGCGGTCGGCGTGGCGGTCGCCGG
>DASQXU010000412.1:0-2026 GCA_035639555.1 Thermoleophilaceae bacterium | reverse complement strand
CAGCGCCCGCTCCTCGAAGTCGACCTTGCCGATCGGCAGGTGGACGATCGCGGTCCGGTCGGTGCGGTACTCGATCCTCCCGGCCTTGGCCTCGGACACCGCGCGGCCCACGTCGTTCGTGACCGTGCCGATCCTCGGGTTCGGCATCTTGCCCTGCGGGCCGAGGATCCGGCCCAGCCTGCCGACGATGGGCATCACGTCCGGCGTGGCGATGGCCACGTCGAAGTCGGTGAACGCCTCCTGGACGCGGTCGGCCAGGTCCTCGGCGCCGACGTGGTCGGCGCCCGCCTCCTCGGCCTCCCGGGCCTTGTCGCCTTTGGCGAACACCGCCACCGTCATCTCCTTGCCGAGCCCGTTGGGGAGCGAGATCGTGCCCCGGAGCTGCTGGTCCGCGTGCCGCACGTTGAGCCCGGTGCGGATGTGGCACTCCACCGTCTCCGGGAAGCGGGCGCCCCTGAAGCTCTTGATCAGGCGCACCGCCTCGGCGGGCGGGTAGCTCCGCTCGCGGTCGACGAGCTCGTAGTCGCGGCGGTATCGCTTGCCCCGCTTGGACATCAGGCCACCTCCACTCCCATCGAGCGGGCGGTGCCCTCGATGATCTTCTCGGCCTGATCGACGGTGTGGGCGTTCAGGTCCGGCATCTTGCGCTCGGCGATCTGGCGCACCTGGTCGTGCGAGATCGTCGCCACCTTCTCGCGGTTTGGCTCGCCCGACCCCTTCTCGATCCCCGCCGCCTGCTTGATCAGCACCGCGGCGGGGGGCGTCTTGGTGATGAAGGTGAACGAGCGATCCTCGAATACCGTGATCTCGACGGGGATGATCGTGCCCTGCTCGCCCTGGGTCTGGGCGTTGAACGCCTTGCAGAACTCCATGATGTTGACCCCGTGCTGGCCCAGCGCGGGGCCGACCGGCGGAGCCGGGTTCGCCTGGCCCCCGGGGACCTGGAGCTTGATCATGGTGAGGACCTTCCTGGCCATGGGCGCTCCCTAGACCTTCTTCACCTGGTCGAACCCGACCTCGACCGGGGTCTCCCGGCCGAAGATCGACACCAGCACCTTGAGCTTGCCGGCGTCGTCGTTGATCTCGGCGATCTCGCCCGAGAAGTCGGACAGTGGGCCGGAGACGACCTTGACCGACTCGCCGATCGCGAACTGGGCGCGGGCGCGCGGGCGTTCGGCGACCTCGCGGTTGAGCAGCCGGTCGACCTCGGGCTGGCTCAGCGGCACCGGCTTGTTCTGGGCGCCCACGAACCCGGTGACCCCCGGAGTGTTCTTGACCAGGGCCCACGAGTCATCGGTGAGATTCATGTTCACCAGCAGATAGCCGGGCATCGTCCGCTGCTCCTTCTGGATCTTCTGGCCGTCCTTCATCTCCTGGACCTGCTCGGTGGGCACGACGACCTGGCGGATGTTCCCCTCCTGTCCGAGGGTCACCCGACGGTGCTCGAGGTTCTGTTTGACCTTGTTCTCGTGACCCGAGTAGGTGTTGACGGCATACCAGCGGAACATTGCTTCTGGGCACTGCCTCCTTGGTTAGGTAGGTGCTGCTAGAGGATCGCGTTGATCAGGCGGGAGAAGATCGTGTCGAGGAGGCCGAGGTAGCCCCCCACGACGAGGATGAAGGCCAGCACGACGCCGGTCAGCGTGATGAGGGCCTGACGGCCGGGCCACTGGACTCGCTGGAGCTCGGCCCAGACCGCAACTAGGAATTGTATGACGCGCGGGCGCTCACGCGCGCGCGCGGCGGCGGTGCCGCGGCGGCCCCGCGGGGCGTAGGCCTCGGCGCCGTCGCCCTGGCCGGGCTCGGCCTCGAGCGCCACGTCCTCCAGCTCCTCCTCGAGGGCCGGACCCTCTTCGAGCACGGTGTCCGAGCGCCCCTCGTCCTGGGGCGGCGCCCCCACGGCGAGGCTCGGATCGATACCGGGGGCCGGCTCGACCGCTCGGGGGTCGAGCACGTCGGGCTCGACCGGCCGCGCCCGCGGCTCGGGCGGCGCGCCCGGCGCGCCGCCCTCTTCATCCCGCGCGAT
>DASQXU010000411.1:0-2243 GCA_035639555.1 Thermoleophilaceae bacterium | reverse complement strand
GCCTCCGTCGCCTCGGCGACCTCGCAAACCTCGACGTAGGGCAGCCAGAGCGGGCGCCCCGTGTCGCACTCGACGATCCCGCCGCAGAGCCCCCGCCCCAGCTCGAGAGCCAGGTACGAGCCGCAGGGGGTGTCGATCCGCTCGGACCGCCAGCCACAGAGCTCCTCGTAGAGCGCGCGGGCCCGCCCGAGGTCGCCGGTATGCAGCTCCAGGTGCACGACGGGGTTGGAAGGGCCCGGCCCCATGCGTGCCCCTATGACCGGCGCGGTCGCGGAAACTAATCGGTCGCGCCAAGGAGCCTCGCTCGACCCCGCGGTCTAGTCTGCCGGAGGATGAGGGCCGGCCCGACAGCACGGGAGCAGGACCTGCTCGCCGCGGCGCGCGAGGGCGACGAGAGCGCGTACCGCGCCCTCGTCGAGCCCCACCGCGCGGAGCTCCACGCGCACTGCTACCGCATGCTCGGGTCGGTCCACGACGCCGAGGACGCCCTCCAGGAGACCCTCCTGCGCGCCTGGCGCGGGCTGCCCGGCTTCGAGGGCCGAAGCTCCCTCCGCTCCTGGCTCTACACGATCGCCACCAACACCTGCCTGAACGTGATCGCGCGACGCCCGAAGCGGGTCCTTCCCGTCGACTACGGCCCGGCGGCCGATCCCCACGGCGGGCCGGGCGAGCCGCTCCTCGAATCGGTGTGGGTCGAGCCATACCCGGACGAGCAGATGGGCGTGCGGGACGGCTTTGCCGGCCCGGAGGCCCGCTACGAGCTGCGGGAGAGCGTCGAGCTCGCGTTCGTCGCCGCGCTCCAGCACCTGCCGCCCAACCAGCGCGCGGTGCTGATCCTGCGGGAGGTGCTCGGCTTCTCGGCCCGCGAGACGGCGGAGTCGCTCGACACGACCGTGGCCTCGGTGAACAGCGCGCTCCAGCGCGCCCGCAAGACGGTCGAGGAGCGCCTTCCCGACCAGAGCCAGCAGGCCACCCTCCGCGCGCTCGGCGACGAGGGCTTGCGCGAAGTCGTCGACGCGTACGTCGACGCGTGGCAGCGCGGCGACGTCGAGGCGGTGGTCGAGATGCTCACCGAGGACGCCAGCTTCGCGATGCCGCCGCTGAAGACCTGGTTCGGCGGTCGCGACGCGATCTCGGTGTTCCTCGCGCGCTGGCCGCTCTCCGGGCAGTGGCGTTGGCGCCCGCTTCGGGTTCGGGCGAACGGACAGCCGGCGCTGGCCTTCTACAGCTGGGACCCGGACGAGGAGAGCTACCTGCCGTTCGCGCTCAACGTGCTGACCCTCAGCGGGACGCGGATCAGCGACGTGACCGCGTTCATCACACGCGCGCCGCGGAGCGCCGATCCCGAGGTGATCGCGCGAATGCCCGAGGAGCCGACCGACCCACAGAGGCTGGCGGCCGCCTTCGGGAACTTCGAGCTGCCCGCCCGGCTCGACTGAGCGGCCCGTGGGGCGATGAGTTCGCGGGCGCGGCGCGGTCGGAGAGGTAGGCCGCAGTCACGAGCGCCGTGAGGCGCGGAAAGGAGCGAGCATGGGACAGCCGGTAGTGCACTTCGAGATCATCGGGCGCGACGCGGAGAGGCTGAAGAGCTACTACTCCGAGCTGTTCGGGTGGGAGATCGACTCGAACAACCCGATGAACTACGGGCTCGTCCAGCGTGACGGCAACGTCAACGCGGACGGGGTCGGCATCGGCGGGGGCGTCGGTGCCGGGCCGGAGGGGTATTCCGGCCACGTCACCTTCTACGTCGAGGTCCCCGACGTCGAGGCAGGGCTCGCGAAGGCCGAGAAGCTCGGCGGGTCGCGGGTGATGGGCCCGGAGAAGATCATGGACGAGCAGGGACGGGGATTCGAGTTGGGCCACTTCACCGACCCCGAGGGCCATACGATCGGCCTCGTCCAGGCCACCTCGTAGTCCTCGCCCTCGGACCCGACGTCGCGATCGGCGGCCGGCGAATCTCGCCGGCCGCCGTCGTCTGCGCCTTGCGCTACCTCCCGTGCCCCGTGGCGCTCGAGAGAGAGCGGCCCGCCGCACCGTCTAGCGGATTGCGACGAAATACGGGACGGGAGCCCCGAGACCCGCCTGAAGCGATGGGCGGCCGAGCTGCGAGCGGGCGCCGTTCGAGATCGCACGGGATGGCGCCGGCGCGCTGGCCGCGGTCGACGACATCCGGCCGGAGCTCATCGTGCTCGACATCATGCTCCCCGACCTGGACGGGTTCGAGATCGCGCACCGCCTGCGCG
>DASQXU010000410.1:0-5894 GCA_035639555.1 Thermoleophilaceae bacterium | reverse complement strand
ACCTCATGATCGCCGACCTGGTCCGCAACGATCTGGGCCGAGTCTCCGCGCTCGGCACCGTCGAGGTCCCGGGCCTGATGGTCGTGGAGCCCTACGCCACCGTCCACCAGATGGTCACCGTGGTGCGCGGGCGACTGCGCCAGGGCTGCGACGCGATCGACTGCGTGCGCGCGGCGTTCCCGCCCGGGTCGATGACCGGCGCGCCGAAGCTGCGCACGCTGGAGATCATCGATCGCATCGAGGACCGTCCGCGCGGCGTCTACTCCGGCGCCCTCGGGTTCTTCGCCGTCAACGGCACCGCCGACCTCAGCGTCGTGATCCGCACTCTGGTGGCCGCGCCGGACGGCCTCACGATTGGCGCGGGCGGCGCGATCGTCGCGGGGTCCGACCCGGAGGCCGAGCTCGAGGAGATGATGATCAAGGCACGCCCGCTGCTCGAGACGGTCGGCGGCACACTCGACACCGGGCGCGAGGTGGCCGCGGCGCACCGATGACGGCCCCCGAGCCGGCCCGCCCCGACCCCGCGGCTGGCGTCTTCGAGACCATCCGCGTCGAGCGCGGAGCGGCGCTCTTCCTCGCCGACCACCTCGACCGACTGCGGGCGAGCGTACGCGCGCTCTACGGAGCCGAGCTCCGCGCCGAGCTCGACGCGTGCGTGGCAGGCGCCCTCGGCAGGGCGCCGGATGATGGGGCCCGGCGCCTGCGGGTCCTGGCGACGCCGTCGTCCGGGACCGGGGTCGGTCTCGAGGCCAGTCTGGCGTCCCTTGGCCCGGCCGCGGAGCGGACGGCCGTTCCCCTGCGCACGTGGACCGTGCCCGGCGGCCTCGGCGCCCACAAGTGGACCGATCGCCGGGGGATCGACGCCGCCGCCCGGCGTCTCGATGCGACGCCCCTGATCGTCGAGCCCGGTGCCGAGGTCCTGGAGGTCGCCTGGGGCAACGTGTGGGCACTCGAGGGGACTCGCCTCTTAACGCCGCCCACCGATGGGCGCATTCTCCCGGGCGTGACGCGCGCCCGGCTGCTCGGTGTCGCAGGTGAGCTCGGCCTCGAGGCCGCCGAGGAGCGGCTCTCGCTGGAGCGCCTCGCGCACGCCGATGCCATCCTCCTCACCTCCTCGCTCCGCCTGGCGGTCCCCGGCCATCTGGCGTGCGCACCGGACGGGAAGGGCGCCGACGTCGCCGCGGCGATCGCCGCCGCGCTGCTCGAGGCGGCGACCTGACGAGGCCGCGCCCTGCCAAAGGCGCGGCGTCCAGACCCGGAGCCGTGGCGCGCGCTCAGGCGTCGGTTTCGAGGATGAGGATCTCCCCGCGCCGCAGCTCGAGGGCATCGCCGCACCAGCGCGCGTAGCGGCCCTGGATCTGCTCGTCGGTCAGCGGCAGGCCGAGCGCGCGCAGGTGGCGCAGGTACAGGCGGAGGAAGGGCGGGCGGAACGAGCACGCGTAGGAGAAGGTGGGCAACGGCGTCACCTGCGACATCGCCACGATCGTGCCCCGCCGCATGGACGCGCCCGGCTCGGCGCCGATCCCGCCGCGGGCGACGATCGTGCCGGCCAGCATGCGAAGCCCAGCGGCCTCGCCTACCCGCCCCCCGACGGCGATCAGCCCGCGCCGCAGGCCGGCGCCGAGCTGGTCACCGGCGTCGCCGTGGACGAGGATCTCCCCGCCACGCATCCCGGCGTGCTCGCCCGGCTCTGCCCCGCCCAGCTGGTGTCCGGCGGAACCCCGCACCACGAGCCGTCCGCCGCGCATGCGCGTGCCCGCGAAGTCCCCCACGTCACCCTCTACGACCAGCTCGCCGCCGCGCATCTCCGCGCCGGCGTGCATCCCGGCGTCGCCCGCGACGATCAGCCGGCCCGCGGCCATGCCCGCCCCGAGGAACTTGACGCGCCGCAGGTCGCCCTCCACCCGCAGCTCCTCGCCGCCGTTGCCGGAGACGGCGAAGAAGTCGGCGAGTCGCCCCCGCCGGTTGCCGTGCCAGACGGTGAGCGCCTCGACCTCGCGACGGGGGCGAGCAGCGAGTCGATCGGGGCTGAGGCCTTCGGTCTCGAGGGGCACGGTTGGGGGCTCGCGAAGCGTGAGGGTCAGCGGCATTCAGTCGTCCCGCAAGCCCGGCACGAGGCCCCGCAGGTCGATGTGGTACGGCCCCAGGTTGCCTCCGTAGTTGCCGGCCGTCACGTGGGTGGCCCCCGCCCGGGCCGCAGCCCCGAGGCCTGCGGCCATCGCGTCGCGCACGGCCTCGACGGTCAGCCCGTCGATGACGATCTCGAACACCGAGCCGACGCCCGGCGGCACGTCGGTGTGCGGGACCTGCGCCCGCAGCGTCGGGCACAGCGACTCGTTGGTCGAAGCCACCAGGCCGCTGTAGCGGGAGCCGACCTTGCTCCCGCTCCGAGCGATGCCGCCCGGGAAGGGCATGACCACCTCGCGCACCGTGCGCATCGCGGCGGCCGCAGCCTCCGCCGCACGGAGCGCGCCGGCGACGTCGCGGCCCAGGATGATGATGTTGCCGCCGGCCACTCCCTCCGCGACGGCGAAGCGCTCCTCGACCAGGAACTCCCCCTCCATCACCGGCACGCGCCAGTAGCGGCGTCCGTCGAGCACCTTGCTGGCCTGGTAGCCGTCGCCGAAGAAGCGCAGCTGACCGCCGACGTCGACGGTGTCCGAAGCGTCGAGCCCGTTGAAGCAGGCCGTCGTCGGACAGGTGAGCACGCTCTGGCCGATGCGCTCCACCAGCCGCTTGGCCACCCCCTCGCGGTCATTGGCGAACAGCAGCGCGCTGGCCCCTGGGCGGCCGTCCGGCGTCTCGGCCGGATCGAGCTCGCGCTCGATGCCGGCCTCGCACTTGCAGCCGATCACCGAGGTGGCGAAGCCGGTCAGCGAGCGGGCGGCCTCGTGCGCCCAGGCTGGGCTCTCCGCGGTGATGACGATCCGCGCTCCCCACATCGGGAAGGCCTCGGCGAAGGTGTCGACGACCTCGGTGTCGGACAGTCTCATCGCCCGCTCCCGGCGCGCTGGGCGGGGATCCTGCGCGCGGGCTCGAGCAGCCACGGCTCGCGCACCGGGTAGTTCCCGAGCTGGACGCTGTAGTGCTCCTCGAACAGCGGTCTCAGGGTGCTCTCGATCGCCCCGTCGTGGTCCGCCGCGACCCGTAGGAGCTCGCCGGCCGGGGCCTCGCGCAGCTCACCGTCCTCGACGATCACGCGCCCGCCCTTGATGACATAACGCGGCGTGGCGAACATATGCTCGCGGTCCTCGTGCTCACGGTAGACCGTCACGTCGGCGTCGGCGCCGACGCCGAGGTGGCCCTTGTCGGCCAGCCCGAGCAGCCTCGCGGGCCCGGCGCGGGTGATGATCGCGATCTCTCCGAGCGTGTACTCGCGCTCGATCCGGTCCCCGAGCACCGTGCGCCGTATCGCCTTCTGGTTGACGCGGCCGATCTGGTCGTTTCGGAATTCGCGATCCATCAGCAGGCGCATGAGCCGCGGGTAGCTCAGGAACGAACCGCCGTTGGGGTGATCGGTCGAGAGCACGACCCGCCAGGGGTCGCGGCTGAGCAGCAACAGCTCCAGGCCAATGGCCCACTGGAGCGCATGCACGTAGTTGCGCTCGCGGTAGGCGAAGGGCACGATGCCGCAGCCGGTCTCCGCCTCGAGGTCGGCGTTCACCCACTTGCCGCCGGTGACATCGCGCAGCAGCGCGGAGACGGGGGCGTCGGCGGTCAGCGTCGTCGCGGGCCCGAACATCACCTGGCCGACGTCGGCGCTGTGCTCGGGATGCGCGTCGAGGTGCTCGGCCAGTTCCGGTGCCTGCGAGCGGGGCCGCTTGCCCGGCGTGCCGCCGTACGCGTGGAACTGCAGGTGGGCGAGGTGCGCGCGCCGGCCCTGCAGCGTCTCGAGGGTGTCGAGCGTGGTCCGCCAGTTGCCCGCGACGCCCAGGTTGTTGCAGTGGACGTGGACGGGGTGAGGGAGACCAAGCTCGTCCACCGCGCCTGCGATCGCCTCCACCACCCGCCGCGGCGTTACGCCGAGCCCCTCGACCTCGTCGTCGAGCGACGTCACGTTGCGGTTGCCGTGCTTCCACATCTCGACCCCGCCCGGGTTGACCAGCTTGACGCCGTAGCCGCCCGTCGCCTCGAGCCACCACGCGACCGCCTCCGCCACGGGGCCGCCCTCGCGTATGAGCTCGAAGAGCGTCACGTTGTTGCCCATCAGCACGAGGAACGCCGCGTCGACGATTGGCGTGTCGCGCAGCTCGGCGAGCGTGTGGCGCGCCGCGAGCGGCGGGGTGGCGGCCTCGACGACGGTCGTGTAGCCGAGGAGCGCGTAGCGGTAGCCGGTGGCGAAGGTCGACGGCACCGTCCCCCCGGTGCCCGCGCGCGTGATCGCCGTGCGGTCGAGCACGTCCGCCCGGTGCTCCTCCGGGGTGAGCTTGCGAGCCGCGTTGATCTTCGGGCCGGCGATGTGGGAGTGGATGTCCACCCCGCCCGGCATCACGACCATGCCGCGGGCGTCGATGCGCGGAGCGTGCGCGGGCAGCTCCTCGACCACCCTGCCGCCGTCGAGGCAGACGTCGCGCACCTCGCCGTCGACGCCGTTGGCCGGATCGTAGACGCGCCCCTCCGCGATGCGCAGCATGCGGCGCTAGGTCTCCTCTTCCCGGGCGACGCGTGCCGCGATCGCCGCGAGCACCTCCCCGTCCCCCGCCCGCTCCGATTCCAGCGGTGCGCGGAGCGTGACGGGCACGCCGTCCATACGGTGAATGGTGCCCTCGCGCTGCACGCCGGCGGCGGCCGTCGCGAACGCGACGCGGGCGGCCGCGGCCGTCTCCGTGGCGCGCGGATCGAGCACGATCGTGGGGATTCCGCGCAGGCGATCGGCCGCCGGTGACGGAAGGTGACGGAGCGCGTCGAAGCCCACGATGAGCGCCGCGTCCGTCTCCCCGCGCTCGAGCAGGCCGGCGGCGCTGAACTCCCCGGGCCGCGACCGCGGATGCCCGCGCGCGAAGCTCACGGCCGCCGGGTAGCCGGTTTGCCAGGCCAGCACGTCCTCGGCGCCCCGCGCGTTGCCGTCCTGGCGCAGCTCCAGGGCCACGACGTGCGCGGTCCGGGCCAGGTCGCGCACGAGCACCAGCAGCGCCAGCCCTTTCACGTACCCGGCGGGGCCATGCAGCACCGCCCCGTAGCTACACCCGCGGAGGCGGTCCGCGAGCCCCTCGAGCGCGTCCAGCGGCAGCCGAGCCCCGCGGTCGCGGTCGAGCGGGATGTCGCGCACCAGGGCGCGCATGGCCCACAGCGCCTCGAACTCGAGCTCGAGGGGCAGCTCGATGAACTCGTCCGCCTCGCCGGCCGTCGCCGTGCGCTGCGCGTCGACGACCACCAGCGTCCGCTCGGCCGCGCGTCCCGCCCGATCGAGGCGCAGGCGGGGTAGCAGCCTGGGATTCGAGGCGACCGGGTCCGCCCGCCACGCCACGACGATCTCGGCACGGTCCCGCAGATCGCCGAAGGTGGCGGTGCTCAGCCCGATGGCCTGCGACGCTGCGCCGGCGGCTCCGTCCTCCATGGGCCCGGTGGGATCGATCACCGCGCCGAGCGCGTCGGCCAGCGCCACGGCCGCCCGCTGGCTCTCCCGGTCGGTCTGCCCGAGGCCGCACACGAGCGGAAGCCGGGCCTCGCCGAGGATCGTGGCCGACACCTCGACCGCTTGGGCGAAGTCGGCCTCGCGGCCGTCGACGCGGGCCAGCGGGGGCAGGTCTCCCGTCCGCTCGGCGAACCACGAGTCGCCGATCGGGCAGGTGCCGGTCAGGTGCTCGAGCGCTCCCGCGGCGACGGCGACCTCGATGTCGTCGCATCCACATCCGCAGCCTGCACAGGTCGCCGCGCGCTCAGGCATGCGCGCC
>DASQXU010000409.1:0-11696 GCA_035639555.1 Thermoleophilaceae bacterium | reverse complement strand
GCCCCGGCGTCTACCCGATGTTCGAGCGGCTGGTGGAGAAGCTGCGCGCCGGCTAGCCGATCGAGCTCGCAGCGTCGGATAGCCGCCGAGGAGCCCGCCAGGCGAGGAAGCAGGGAGCGACGCGTGCTCTGCACGCGAGCGACCGATGACGCAGCCAGGCGAAGCTTCGCAGCCGCCTGAGCGTGTCAGGACAGGTCGATCTTCGTGATCTTGAGCTTGCGGGCCGGGCCCCGCGGCACCGGCACCGAGACGATGTCCCCGCGCTTGTGCCCCAGAAGCGCCTTGCCGACCGGCGACTCGTTGGACAGCTTGTTCTCCCGCGGGTCGGCCTCGGCCGAGCCGACCAGCCGGTACTTCACCGACTTGTCGGTCTTCTGGTCCTTGACGTGCACGGTGACCCCGATGTTGACGACGTCGGTGTCGACCGCCTTCTCGTCGATCACCCGCGCGTTGCGCAGCTTCTCCTCGAGGTCGGCGATCTGCTTCTCGAGCATGGCCTGCTCGTTCTTGGCGTCGTCGTACTCGGAGTTCTCGGCGATGTCGCCGAACTCGCGGGCCTCCTTGATGCGCTCGGCCACCTCGCGCCGGCGGTCGGTGCGCAGGTACTCGATCTTGGCCTTGAGCTCCTCGAGCCCCTCGGATGTGAGCAGCGTCTCCCGTGCCATAAAAGAAACCCCCGGCCGCGACTGCCCGAGGGACGGGCCAGTCTAGCAGGGGCTCTGCTCCGGTCCCAGGCGCCGCTCGGGCGGCGAGATGGATCCGCCTCCCCCGGCGGCTCAGCCCGCGATCGCCTCGCGGTTCCGTTCCCACACGAGCTGCAGGCCCTCGAGCGTGAGCAGGTCGTCGACCTCGTCCACCTCGTCGCAGAACGGGACGATCATGGACGCAAAGCCACCGGTGGCGATCGCCGCGGCCTCCTCCGCGAGCTCTTCGCGCAGGCGGGAGACGATCGCGTCGACATGGCCGGCGTAGCCGTAGACCACCCCGGACTGGATCGCCTCGAGCGTGCCGCGCCCGATCGCGTGCCGCGGCGCGGCGATGTCCACACGCGGTAGCCGCGCCGCCCGCTGGTGCAGAGCCTCGAGCGACACCTCGATCCCGGGCGAGATGACGCCGCCCAGGTACTCCCCCGCGGAGGAGACGACGTCGTAGTTGATCGCCGTCCCGAAGTCGACCGCGATGCACGCCCCGCCCGTGCGCTCGTATGCGGCGACCGCGTTGACCAGCCGGTCGGCCCCGAGCTCGAGCGGGTTGTCGATCCGGATCGGCATCCCGGTCTTCAACCACGGCCCGACCAGCGCCCCCCGGCCGTGCAGGTAGCGCTGGACCAGCCCGTCGTACTCGCGCGCCAGCGAGGGCACGACGGCGGAGACGATCGCCGCCTCCACGTCGCCCAGCCCGAGCCCGCGGAGGCCGAGGAGGCCGGAGACGACCGTGGCGAGCTCGTCCGCCGTCGCCTCGCGCACGGTGGCGAAGCGCCAGTGCTCGAGCAGCTCCTCGGCGCGGAAGACGCCGACGTGGGTCTGGGTGTTGCCGACGTCGACCGCGAGCAGCATCGCGGCGATTATCCCGGTGGGCGGCCTACAAGGGACCGAGTCGCTCGACCCGCTGGTCGCGCACCGAGGCGAGGAGGTCGAGCAGCGCGGTGCCGTCGGGCAGGGTCAGGCCGGGGTCGAGCTCGAGCAGCGGCTCGAGCACGAAGCGGCGGGAGCGGAGCTCCGGGTGGGGCAGGGTCAGGCGGTCGCTGCGCTCCTCGCGATCGCCGACCAGCAGCACGTCGACGTCGATCGGCCGCGAGCCGTGGCGGCGACCCCCCGGCCGGCGACCGAGCTCGCGCTCCACCTCCTTGCAGAGCTCGAGCAGCTCCCCGGGATCCAGCTCGGTGTCCACCGCGATCGCCGCGTTGAGGAAGTCGGGCTGGTCGGTCACCTCGCCCTGCGGCGCCGTCTCGTACACCGACGAGGAGGCGAGCACGCGCAGCCCGCGGCGCTCGAGCGCCGACCGGGCGGCCCGCAGGATGGCCAACCGGTCGCCCTCGTTCGACCCGAGCCCGAGGTACGCGGTCCGGCGGTCCTTCCCGCGCGCTAGCGCTCCCTCCACACCTCTACCGCCACCTCGTCCACCGGCAGCGCGATTGGGGGCTCGGGCTTGCTCGCCCGCACGCGCACGCTCTCCGCGGCGTAGCGCTCGGCCAGGCGATCGGCCACCGCCGCGCACAGGCGCTCGAGCGTGCGGTAGGAGCGCTCCTGGGCGGCCAGCGCGACCTGCTCGCACACGTCGCCGTAGTCGACCGTGTCCTCCACCCGGTCGGTGACGGTGGCGTCGCAGCCGGCGAGCTCGAACGAGACGTCGAAGACGAGCCGCTGGCCGAGCTCGCGCTCGGCCTCGCTTACCCCGTGGTGGGTGTAGAGCGAGAGCCCGGAGACCTCGATGGTGACCGCGGGCTCCTCGCCCTCGGTGTCGTCGTCCAGGTCTCCGAGCTCGAAATCCTCCTCGTTCTCGGGCTCGATCGGATCCCGTTCGTCGGTCACGGCCCCTCGCCCTCCTCCCCCGGTGCGCGGACCGTAGCAGCGGCCACGGCGAGCGCATCGGCCACTGCCGCGACGTCGTGCACCCGGAAGACGCTCGCCCCGCGCTCGAACGCGAGCACGTTGGTGGCGATCGTGCCCGCCAGTCGCTCGTGGGCCGGGCGCCCGGTCAGCCGGCCGAGGAAGCTCTTGCGCGAGGTGCCGATCACCACCGGGCGCCCCAGCGCGACGAGCTCCCCGAGCCGCCGGATGAGCTCGAGGTTGTGCTCGCTGGTCTTGCCGAAGCCGATGCCCGGGTCGAGCCACACGTGCTCCTCCGGCACTCCCTGGCCCACCGCGAATGCGAGCCGTTCCTCGAGGAACGCCTTGACCTCCGAGACCACGTCGTCGTACCGCGGGTCGAGCTGCATCGTCCTCGGCTCGCCGAGCATGTGCATCAGCACGCAGCGCGCGCCGGCCCCGGCCACGAGGCCGGCGATCTCGGGCGCGAAGCGGAAGGCCGAGACGTCGTTCACGATCGTGGCGCCCGCGGCGAGGGCCCGCCGGGCGACCCCGGCCTTGACCGTGTCGATGCACACCTCCGCCGATCCGTCCCCCGCCAGCTCCTCCACCACCGGCAGAGCCCGGCGAAGCTCCTCGGGCTCGGTGACCGGCTCGGCCCCCGGCCGCGTCGACTCGCCGCCGACGTCGAGTATCGCCGCCCCCTCGTCGGCCAACCGCCGGCCGTGCGCGACCGCCGCATCACGCTCCAGGTAGAGCCCCCCGTCCGAGAACGAGTCCGGGGTGACGTTCACCACCCCCATGACGACGGGCCGCCCACGAACCGGATCGACCCGCGGCCGCCGAGCAACGGCCCTGACCTTCACGTCCATACCGAAAGTATCCCTCCAAGAAGCCCGCCCGACCGACGGCGAGCCACGGAGCAAAGCACGCGGAGCCCAGGAACCAGTGGCCAACCGAGGCGGGCGAGGCGCGTTCACCCGAGGGGGGCTCATTGAGCGAGCCTGCGAGCGTACCCCCTCGGGGGAATGCGCCTCGCCCGCGACCGCGCGGTCGGGTCCTAGTCGAGAGGAGGCCGGCGCGCGCGCATCTCTGCCGTCCCACCGGCAAGCCCCGGTCGAGGCAGCGGCTTCGGAGCTCGCTCCGGCCGCCGCTCCGGCGCCTCGGGCGCCGGCGGGGGCGGGGTGGTGATCACCGGCTCCTCGCGTCCGAAGACCTCTTCCTCCGACTTGCCGTCGAGGAGCTGGATGAACTCCTCGCGCTCGATCGTCTCGCGGCGGAGCAGGATCTCCGAGACGTGGTCGAGCTTCCCGCGGTGCTGGTCGAGGATGTCGCGCGCCGACTGGTGGGCCTCCTCGACGATCCGCCTGATCTCGTCGTCGATCTCCTTCGCGATCTCGTCCGAGTAGTCGGGCTCGGTGGCGAGCTCGCGGCCGAGGAAGGGCTGGGCGTGATCGTGCCCGAACACCCGCGGGCCGAGCTTCTCGGACATCCCGAAGCGCATCACCATCTGCTTGGCGGTCTGGGTCACCTTCTCGAGGTCGTTGGCCGCCCCGGTGGTGACCTCGGAGAACACGAGCTCCTCGGCCGCCCGCCCGCCGAGCGACATGGCCATCGTGTCCTCGAGCTCGGCCTTGGTGGTCAGGAACTTGTCCTCGGTGGGCAGTGAGATCGTGTAGCCCAGGGCCTGGCCGCGGGAGATCACCGAGATCTTGTGCACCGGGTCGGTGTTCGGCAGGAAGTGTGCGCAGATCGCGTGGCCCATCTCGTGGTAGGCGGTGATCCGCCGCTCCTTCTCGGACATCACCCGAGTCTTCTTCTCGGGGCCCGCGATCACCCGCATGATCCCCTCCTCCAGCTGCTCGAGGGAGATCTCGCGCCGGCCCTGGCGGGCGGCGAGCAGGGCGGCCTCGTTGACCAGGTTCTGGAGGTCGGCCCCGGTGAACCCAGGGGTCTGGGCGGCGAGCTGGTCGAGCTCGATCCCGGCCCGCAGCGGCTTGCCCCGGGTGTGGACCTCGAGGATCTTGAGCCGGCCCTTGCGGTCGGGACGGTCCACGACGATCTGGCGGTCGAAGCGCCCGGGGCGCAGCAGCGCCGGGTCGAGGATGTCGGGGCGGTTGGTGGCGGCGATCAGGATGATGTTGTCCTTCATCTCGAAGCCGTCCATCTCGACCAAGAGCTGGTTGAGCGTCTGCTCGCGCTCGTCGTGGCCGCCCCCGAGCCCGGCCCCGCGGTGGCGCCCGACCGCGTCGATCTCGTCCATGAAGATGATGCAGGGCGCGTTCTGCTTCGCCTGCTCGAAGAGGTCGCGGACCCGCGAGGCCCCGACCCCGACGAACATCTCGACGAAGTCAGAGCCCGAGATCGAGAAGAAGGGAACCCCGGCCTCGCCGGCCACCGCGCGCGCCAGCAGCGTCTTGCCGGTCCCTGGTGGACCGTAGAGGAGGACCCCCTTCGGGATTCGGGCCCCGAGGGCCTGGAACTTCTTCGGGTTCTCGAGGAACTCCTTGATCTCGTGCAGCTCCTCGACGGCCTCGTCGACCCCCGCCACGTCGCGGAAGGTGATCTTCGGCGAGTCGACCGACATCCGCTTGGCGCGGGATTTCCCGAAGGACATGACCTTCGACCCCCCGCCCTGCATCTGGTTGATGATGAACAACCAGAAGAGCAGGAAGATCACGAACGGCAGGATGTAGGTGAGCGCGGTGAGCCAGCCGCCGCCGCCCTTGGCCTTGACGTCGATCTGGGCGTGGTGGGCCTGGAGGTTGTTGACGAGGCTCTGCTCGGTGTTGTCCGGATAGGCGGTCGAGTACTTGCGCCCGGAGTTCAGCTCGACGTCGATCCGGTTGTTCTTCGTGTTGAGCGTGACGTGCTTGACCTGGTTGTCGGCGACCTGCGCCTGGAACTGGGAGTAGTTCGGCGACTTCTCGTGCGTCCCCGGGCTGATCAGCTTCTGGGCGAAGAACGCCAGGACGACGACGATCAGGATCGGAAATGCCGCGCTCTTGAAGAATCTGCTCACGACGAGCCTCTGTCTCCCGGACGCACCGGCGCATGCTGTCCTCGGCCGAGGAGACGTGAATCCGGGTGAAACACCAGCCTAGCAGGGGTGTATTAACCCTTCTTACCCGTCCCAAGGGGCAGACTCGCCCCCCGCGTCAGCTCTCTGACGCGTCCTCTCGAAGGGCCGCGACGTAGGGAAGGTTGCGGAACCGCTCGGCGTAATCGAGCCCGTAACCGATCGCAAACCGATTCGGAATCTCGAAGCCGACGTAGCGGATCGGGAGGTCGACCTTCCGGCGCTCGGGCTTGGTGAGCAGGGCGCATACCTCGAGCGAGCGCGGATGGCGCGCCTGCAGCGTACGGAGCAGGTACGAGAGGGTCAGCCCCGAGTCCACGATGTCCTCGACGATCAGCACCTCGCGACCGTCGATGGGCGCGTCGAGGTCCTTGAGGATGCGCACGACCCCCGAAGAGTCGGTGGAGGAGCCGTAAGAGGCGACCGCCATGAAGTCGACCTCGCACGGCACCTCGAGGTGGCGCATGAGGTCGGAGAGGAAGAAGACCGCCCCCTTGAGCACGCCGACGAGGAGGAGATCCCTGCCGCGGTAGTCCCGCGAGATCTGCTCGCCGAGCTGGCGGACCCGATGGGCGAGCTCGTCGCGCTGGACGAGGATCTCCCCGATGGCGGCTGTGGCCATGGGCCGGCCAGTCTAGGTCAGGCGGCGGCCGTGCTGGCCCACCGCGGTCCCCGCGGTGCGCCGTCGGCAGCTCACGGGCTCGCGCGCTTGGCGGACAGACCCACGCTCTCTGCGTCCTGCGCCACGAAGCGCTCGTCGAGCGCCACGCCCGCCACCCACACGATGCGCCCGCCCGCCTCCACCACGGGCAGCGAGCGCCGCAGCGAGCGCGGGACCTTGCGATCGGTGAACAGGTCCTGGAGCGTCTTGGTTCCCCCGAGGCCAACCGGACGCATGCGGTCCCCAGGCCGCCACGCGCGGACCAGGGCGCGCCCCCCGATCAGCGCCGCCGACACCGACACCTCGCCAGGCCCCCCCGCCCCGGCCTCGACCTCCCACTCGCCGAACCGCACCCGGCCGGGAACCGGCAGCTCGACGGCCGCCGGCGGGGGCGCGTCGGCGTCGCGGGTGAACCGGAGCGTCCCGTACTCCACGACCGCCCGCAAGCCGCCGCCGAGGTCGAGCGAGCGGCTACCGCCCCGGCCCTCCAGGGCCATCACCGCGTCGGCTTCCTCGCGCGAGAGCGGGCGCCGGCCGCCGGCGGCCCGCTCGGCGAGCCGGCGAAGCACCAGGCGAGCCAGCCCCTTCGGCTGCCCGCGCAGATCGGCCAGGGCCACCGCCGGCCCGCCGCCCAGGGCGGCCAGCGCCGCTGCGGTCTCGCGCTCGAGCACCTCGGCCTCGTCGCGCAGCAGCTCCGCGGTCTCGGCGACCGTGCGCTCGGCGGCCGGGCCGATCGTGCGCAGCGCCTCGAGCAGGTCGTGCCGCACGCGGGCCCGGGCGAAGCGGCGGTCGGCGTTGGAGGGATCCTCCCGCCACCGCAGGCCCCGGGCCCGGCAGTAGGCGCGGGTCTCGGCCCGGCTCGCGCGCAGCAGGGGCCTGACGAGCCGACCGCGCCGCGGCTCCATGCCGAGCAGCGCTCGACGCCCAGGTGAGGTGGCGAGCCGGTAGAGCACGGTCTCGGCCTGGTCGGTCGCCGTGTGTGCCGCCGCGTAGTCGCCCTCCGCGTACCGCTCGGCGAGCGCGTAGCGCGCCTCCCGCGCCTCGGCCTGGAGGTTGCCGCCCTCCCCGAGCCGGACGCGCTCCGCGGTCAGGGGCACCTCGAGGCGCTCGCACAGCTCGCGGCAGAGCCGCTCGTCCTCATCGGCCCCCTCCCGCATGCCGTAGTTGACATGCAGGGCGGACGCGCGCGCTCCGAGGCGGACCGCGACGTCCAGCAGGCAGACCGAATCACCGCCCCCGGAGAGCAGCACGAGCAGCGGCTCCCCGGCCCGAACGAGCCCGCTCTCCCGGGCGACGACGAGCGCGCGCTCTGCGTCCTCCGCCACCGCGGTCACTCCCTGGCCAGCGCCCGGCAGCGCCGGCGCGGCTCGTCCAGCCTGTTGAGCTTGACCTGACCGATTTCGTCGAACTCGAGACGGTCCCCGCCGCCCTCGACCGCCTCGACGACCGAGTCGGTCACGAGCACCTCACGCCTCGCAGTAGTCGCCGTCGCGGTAGAGGTTCGCGCCGTGGGTCATCCCGATTCGCGGCTGCGGCCGATCCGGGAAGGGCCGCTGGAACCCCACCGCGGGGTTCAACGAGCGCGCCCTCGGGAAGGCTCCCGTTCACCGCCTCGATGAGGCTCTCGACGAATGAGAGCGCCTCTTCGTCTTCCTCTTCCTCGGTGCTGCCGAGGGGGTGGCCACGCTCGCGGAGCCGTACGACGAGTGGGCGTGCGCAGCGCCGGCCGTGGTGATCCCGTGGTCGTTGCCGCCAACCTCGGGAATCACGCCGGTCTCGGCCCGCCTTCGCCGCGTCGACGGGGAGACCCCCGCCTCCTTGAGCGTCAGCCTCTGCTCGTTCACTGGCCCTTGACGCTACAACGCGCGGCGTCCTTCCCACGGGTACGAGCGCGACCGCCAAGGATGGTTGGATGGGCGGGACACGCATGATCGCGGCCGGGAGGGCCCCCGGCCGCTCCCGGCCGCATGTCGCGGGCTTTCGGCCCGCCACGTAGGCCGGCGGGGCCTCGCGGCACCCGGAAGGATCGCGCCCCTCCCTATCCGACCTCCGCTCTCGCCTTAGTTTCGCGCGCGCGGGGGCGCGCGTCAACCGATCGGAGCCGGCGAAGGCGTTGGTTGTCGCGAGCCGGGGGATAGACTCGCGGCGGGCCGAGAGCCAGGGAGAGAGTGGAGGCACGATGAGCTACTTCGTCACCGGAGCGACCGGGTTCGTCGGCAGGCACCTCGTCGAGGAGCTCCTGAAGCGCGAGGGGACCATCTACGCCCTCGTCAGGGAGGGATCGCGCGGAAAGATCGACGCCCTCGCCCAGCGCCTCGGCGCCCCGGAGGGCCGGATCGTCCCGGTCTCCGGCGACCTGTCGAAGCCGGCGCTTGGTGTCGAGGCGTTCGACGAGCCGGTCGACCACCTCTTCCACCTCGCGGCCGTCTACGACGTCGATGCCGACGAGGAGGCAATGCAGCGGGCGAACGTGGAGGGGACCCGCCACGTAATCGAGTTCGCGAACGCCCACGAGGTCGAGCGCTTCCACCACACCAGCTCGATCGCGGTCGCCGGTCGCTACAAGGGCGTCTTCCAGGAGGACATGTTCGACGTGGGGCAGAAGCTGCCCCACGCCTACCACAGCACGAAGTTCGCCTCCGAGAAGCTGGTCCGCGAGGGGATCGAGGCCAAGCTGCTCGTCTACCGCCCGGGAATCGTGGTCGGCCATTCCGAGACCGGCGAGATGGAGAAGATCGACGGTCCCTACTACTTCTTCAAGCTGCTCCAGCGGCTCCGCTACGCCCTCCCCGAATGGTTCCCGCTCGCCGGCCCGGAGGGCGGCCAGACCAACATCGTTCCGGTCGACTTCGTGGCCAAGGCGATGGACCACATCGCCCACCTCGCGGACGACGCGCTTCCCGGGGACACCTTCCACCTCGTCAATCCGGAGCCCATGTCGGTGGGTCAGACCCTCAACGAGTTCGCCCGCGCCGCGCACGCCCCGCAGTTCGCGATGCGGATCGACCGGCACATGACCGGCGCAATCCCGAAGCCGGTTCGCGGCGCGCTCAAGGCGCTGCCGACGGTGCGGCGCATCCGCGAGACGGTCCTCCGCGATCTCGGCATCCCGCCCGCCGCGATGGAGAACCGCGATTTCTTCTGCACCTTCGACGCCCGCGACGCGCAGCGAGCGCTCAAGGGCACGGGCATCGCCGTACCGCCGCTGTCCACCTACGCGCCGAAGCTGTGGGACTACTGGGAGCGGAACCTGGATCCCGACCTCTTCCGGGAGCGGTCGCTGGCCCACTCGATCAGGGGGCGGAAGAACCTGATCACCGGCGCGTCGAGCGGCATCGGCAGGCAGGCGGCGTTGAAGCTCGGGGAGGCGGGCGGCGAGGTGATTCTGGTTTCGCGCACGCGCGAGAAGCTCGAGGAGGTCGCGCGCGAGGTCGAGGAGCACGGCGGGACGGCGCACGTCCACCCGGCCGACCTCTCGGACCTGGACGACATCGACCGCCTGGCCGCGGAGGTGCTGGCCGAGCACGGCGGCGTCGACACGCTGGTGAACAACGCCGGCCGCTCGATCCGTCGCTCGCTAGCGGCCTCCTACGACCGCTTCCACGACTTCGAGCGCACGATGCGGCTCAACTACTTCGGTGCGGTAAAGCTGATCCTCGCGTTCCTTCCCGGCATGCGCGAGCGGCGGTGGGGCCACGTGATCAACATCAGCTCGATCGGAGTGCAGACGAACACGCCGCGGTTCTCGGCCTACGTCGCATCGAAGGCGGCCCTCGACGCCTTCTCCCGCTGCGCGGCGCCCGAGGTGATCGGAGACAACGTCCGCTTCACGACCATCTACATGCCGCTGGTTCGCACGCCGATGATCGCCCCCACCGACATCTACAAGGCATTCCCGACACTGACGCCCGAGCAAGCCGCCCAGTTCATCTGCGACGCGATGATCGACAAGCCCAAGCGCAAGTCATCGCGCCTCGGCGTCTTCGGCGAGGTGCTCTACAGCCTGTCGCCGAAGACCGTGGACCAGGTCATGCACACCGCGTACGAGCTGTTCCCTGACTCCAGGGCGGCGCGGCGAGAGCGCGAGGAGGAGCGAAAGGAGCTCCCCGCGGGCCATGCCGCCGAGGGGGACGGCGAGATGTCGACCGAGGCGATTGCGATGGCGTACCTGATGCGTGGGGTGCACTTCTAGGCCGGACTAGGCCGCCGTTGCGCGGGGCGCCGGGCGAGCCTGCATTCCGCCTCGGGGGTACGCTCGCGGGCTCGCTCAGAGAGCCCCCCTCGGGGGAACGCAGTCTCGCCCGCAACCGCAGGCGCTGGTTCTCCGGTTTGTGCCCCCGGGAGGCTCGCTCAATGAGCCCCGCTCGGGGGAACGCGCCTTGCCCGCCGACCCGCAGGCGCTGGTTCTCCGGCTCGTGCTCCCTGGGCCGTCCCTACTCCACAAGGTGCGGGTAGTCGGCTTCGATCATCGCCCGGTAGCGCGGGAACACGGCCTTCGTGACCGGGATGAGCGCGAGCGCCTTCTTCACGTTGCCGGACGACTTGATCCGCCGGCGGGCCAGGGCGATGGCGATGTTCTCCTTGCCCTGGAAGTAACGGTTGGCCACGTCGGAGTCCATGGTCATCTCGACCGCGGGCTCCCAGCCGCAGTCGTCCGACCAGACCCAGCGCAGGTGCCGGCCGTCCTCGACCTCGTCGGCGTAGGTGATGTTCACGACCTGGTCGAGGTCGGGGAACTCGAACCGCTGCGGCGTCCGGGCGTCGCGCAGGCGCGGCCCCATCTCCGGGTCGGTGCTCATCAGCTCGAAGGTGCGGTCCATGACCTCGCGGAGCTCGTCGGCCGACCGAAAACCGCCCATCGATCGCAACGCTAGACGAACGCGGGCCCTCGCTCGACGAGGTTCTCGTAGACCTTCTGCTGGATGGTCTCCCGGACCCGCTCGGACAGCTCGAAGACCAGCGCCCGGTTGTCCGCTGCGTCCGGCCCGTATCCCGACGTGGAGACCGGCTCGCAGAACTCGATCTGCCACCGCGAAGGCAGCGGAACCACACCGAGCGGGCCTAGCCACGGGAAGGTGGGGGTCACCGGGAAGTACGGAGCCCCGGTCAGCCGGGCGATTGCCGCGAGCTCGGCCAACTTCGGGTAGATCTCCTCGCTTCCGACCACGGCGAACCGGCACGATCGGAGCGCAGGTGCGCAGCGCGATCTCTGCAAACCCGCCGCGCGCGAAGCGCTGGAGCCGGTAACGCTCGCGAAACGGCTTGCCCGCGCCCTTCGCCCCCTCCGGGCGGCGGCCTCCGGGCCAGGCCGGGCGTCGCCGACCGGCGGCTCGCGGACGTGCGCGCTCACCGGTCGCTCACCAGCGGCCGCAGGGGCGGCACGAGCCGCCGCCCGCGGTGCCCCGCGACGTAGTCGAGCACGGCCGCG
>DASQXU010000408.1:0-6436 GCA_035639555.1 Thermoleophilaceae bacterium | reverse complement strand
CCGGCGTGCCGACCCCGAGGGCGTGGTTTACCGCGGGCAGCGAGACCGGCAGCTGGCGGGCCGCCGGCCGCAGGCGGCGCGAGAGGTCGGCGAAGTCGGCGAGGAAGGGCCGATCGACCGGGAAGGTGTCGATCGCCGTCTGGAGCGTGGGCGGCGTCTTTTCGATCGTCTGCTGGAGGGCGACCGGGTCATGGGAGATCGCGTGGAAGGTGTCGGCCATCTCGGTGAACAGCTGGGCCTGCACCTGGGCCACCGGGGAGACCTGAGCCACCGTGGCGCCGAGCTGGCGGAAGAAGTTGTCGAGCCGCGTGCTCGGGTTTGAGAGGTTCCGCATCACCGGGGTCAGGTGGGTGAGCAGGGGGTTCAGGGCCGAGAGGGCGGCGTTCAGGTTCTGACCCCGGCCGGTGAAGGCGTCGCCGAAGCCGGCCAGGGCGGCGCGCGTGTTCACCCGCATCTTGCGGTCGAAGGTCGAGAACACGTCCTCGAGGTCTTCGGGCTGGCTCGCGTTGGCCAGCGGGATGGTGTCGCCGGCGGCGAGGTTCTGTTGCGAGTGGCCGGCGGTCAGCGCCAGCGGGATGGTGTCTCCGGCGGCCAGGTTCTGCTGCGAGTGCCCCGGGGTGAGCTGCACGTACTTGAGGCCGAGCACGGACCGCGGGCGGACCTCGACGCGGGTGTCGCGCGGCAGCGGCTTCACCACCTTGTCGAGCTTCATCGACACCACGGCGATCGACCGCGCCTGGCCGTGGACCTGCACGAGCCTCGGCTTGATCTGGTCGACGACCCCGACCCGGAAGCCCCCCACACGCACGTCGTTCCCGCGGACGAGCTTGGCCCCCGAGGGAATCTCGGCCTTGAGGTCGTAGGTCGGTATGAACGGGAGGCCCTGGTTCGCGTTGTAGGCGATGAACACCGCGATGATCGTGATCAGCACCGTCACTGCGCCGACCAGCACGGGGCTGGCGACGAGAGCGGCTGTCTGGCGGCGGCTCACGGTCCGAGCAGGTAGTCGAGGAGCTGACCGGCGCCCGAGCCGCCGCTCGAGCCGGCGGCGCCTCCTGTCGCCGGCTCGGCCCCGGTGCGCTGCCGCGCCTGGTCGGCGGTCTTGCCTAGTCGAGGCAGGCTGCCCACGAGGTGCTTGACCCCGGGCGGCAGCACGACCTGCGGCTTGTAGCCGGGCACCGGCGTGGATGCGCCCGAAGCGGGGCGCGCGCCCGTACGGTGGGACCGCGCCGGCCGCTCGGCCCGCGCGTTCGCCGCCCGGGCCCGCGTGCCGCCCGAGCCGCCCGCCGTCGGGTCCGGAGTCGTGATTCCCGGCTGGTTCGGGCCGAGCCACGAGTTGCACTTCCTGAATAGCGCGCGCTCGGCGGCGTTCCTCGGCGGCGCGTTGGTGAAGCGAGAGCACTCGTTCAGGGTCAGGGCGAGGCGGACCATGCTCCCGAGGTTGTCGCGCATGTTGATGCTGAGGGTCTGCCAGAACTCGTAGTCCCAGAGGTCTTCGAACCCGGTGAATCCGCCCCGGCCGGAGATCGCCGTCGGGTCGGGGGGCGGCGGGGCCGAGGCCTTCGCCCGCGGATCGATCTCGATCGCCCGGCGCCGCTCGTCGCCGGCCTGGAGGAACTGGCGAAGCGGCTTGGCGAACGGCGGCGACTTGTCGCCGACCGCCTTGAGCTCGGCGATCACCCTTCGGCCGTTCAGCAGCGCCCGGGTTCCCTGGACGGAGGCGCCGCCGAGGGCGCGGGTCGCCGGCCGCGCCGCCTCCGAGAACGGCCCAAGCCGGGTGAGGAGAGTGTTGAGGTCGGGCGCGGCGCGCTGCAGCTCGGCGAGCAGCGGCGTCTGCTGGTCGGCGAGATCCCCGAGCCGGGCCATCGTCGGCCGCAGCTCCGAGAGGAAGCGGGGCAGCAGGCGAATGCTCTGGCGGAGCTGCTCGCGGCGGGTCGCCGAGATCGCCGCCGTGTTGCCGGCCTCCTGCACGAAGCGCACCACGTCGCCCTTGTTGTGCTCGAGCGCCGAGATCACGGTGTCGGCGTTGGCGATGAAGTTCTGGATGATCCGGTTCTGGCGTCCCAGGATCTCCAGCACCTGGCTGGTCTCCCGCAGGCCCGGATGGGCGCGCTTGAGCACGGCCTGGATGTCCTGGGGGCGGCCGGCCACCGTGGTGCCGAGCTCGGTCAGGAGGATCCGCAGCCGGTCCCGATAAGGAGCGCGCAGGACGTCGTTGATGAGGTCCTGCGGGACCGTGGAGGTCGTCTGGGAGACCGGGATCGTGCCGCCGCTCCGCAGCTTCTGCTGGGCGTGCCCGGGCTGGCAGTCCACGTAGTACTCGCTGATCAGGGACTGGGGCCTGATCTCGCAGCTCGCGTCCTTCCGAAAGTCGGCGAAGCCGGGCTGGGTGATCTCGGCGGTGACCACAGCCTTTGGGGGCCCCACCTTGGTGGGAAGGAGCGAGAAGCCGGTGGTCTTCCCGGCCCTCACGCCTCCGACCCTGAAGTCGCCACCGCTCGTCAGCCCGAAGGCGTTGTCGAAGACGATCTTGTAGGTGGGGTTCCCGCCTCCGCCGCCCGACGCGGCGCCAAGCACGATCGCCAGCGCGAAGGCCCCGAGCGCGAACGCGACCGAGACGATCCGCCTCACTTCTGCACCGCCCGATCCGCCTCGGTGCAGTCGAGCTGCCGCTGCTCCTGCGCACTGAACACGTTCGAGCCATCCGGGAACGGCGGGTCGGCGCCGCCCGGGCAGCGGCGGAACTGGTTCCGGGCGATCACGTTCGGGAACAGCGCCTCCTCGAGCGAGACCTGGCCCCGCGCGTACGCCCCGAGCGCGTCGAATCCGCCACCGGTGGTCGAGAAGTCGTCGAACCAGCCCAGGAGGTCGCTCGTGTACGGGCGCGCGAAGGCGATCTCCGGCGCCGCCCTGGTCAGCGCACCGGCCGTCTCGGGGAAGGCGCCGCGGGTCACCCCCACGTCGACCCGGCGGCCGCCCGGCGACACCGAGCGCCGCTTGGTCACGAGCGCCGCGTCCTCGAGCGGCGGGATGGAGTGCATGTAGTCGATCAGGTCGTTCGCCGGGCCGCTGCGGCTGATCGTGCGGCTCAGGTCGCGAACGGTCGGCTTGGCGTCGTGGGTCAGGGCGCGGGCCTGGTTCAGGAAGGGACCGAGGCGCCGTGCCACCGGCTTTGCCGCGTTGACCAGCGGGTCGACGTCATTGAGCGCCGCCCGCAGGTCCACGAACGTGGTGTTCGCCTGCCGCATGAACGGCGGCAGCTGGGCGATCGACTCCGCGAGCGCCGCCTGTTGGTCACCGAGCGCTCGGGTCGTGTCGTCGAGGTTCGACACGAGCCCCGCCAGGTCGGCCTTGCGCTCGGACAGCGTGGTCAAGAGCCGCGAGCTGTCGACGAGGAAGCGCTCGAGCAGAGGGGTGTCCCGGGTCAGCTCGCTGAAGAGCCGGCTCGAGGTGGCGAGGGCGGGGTTCAGGTACTGAAGGCCGTGGTTCGCCGCGTCGCCCTCGCCCTGGAACATCCGCGCCGAGCCCTTGAAGAAGCCCTGGAGCGCCCTGCGGGTCTTGGGGTCGAGCGTGTTGAAGAGCTGATCGAGGTCGACGGCGGTCTTCGTGTTGTCGGTGCCGATCGCGCCGCCGTTCTCGATGGTCGGGGGGTCCGTGCTGCCGGACGGGAACGTGAGGTCGACGTAGCGATTCGCGATCCCGGACTGCGAGAACTGGCGGATCGTCGCCCGCGTGCCCTGGCGGAGCGGCACGTAGTCCTTGTCCTTGATCTCGAGGGTGATCTCGGCCAGGCCGTCATTGGTGATCCTGATGCCGGTGACGGAGCCGATCGGCACTCCGCCGACCTGGACCGGATTGCCCTTCACGAGCTGGCCGGCGTTGAGGAATCGGGCCTTGACGGTGTAGGGGCTGGAGATCCCGCCGAACAGGACGATCGCAATCAGGACGATGGCCGCGATCACCGCGGCGATCGCCGCGACGCGCCCCAGCCCACTCACCGACCGCATCCCCTGACGAGCTCCTCCCCCTCAGGGCAAGCCCTCGTGGCAAGGCCCTAGAAAAAGTGGGCCGAATCTACCGGAGTGCCGGGGACGGAGCGCCGGTATGTGTTGCGCCTGGGCGGCCCTGTGTTAACCGGGTCTTAAGCGCAGCGCTTGGCTGTGACTCACGAGCGGTGGCGGTCTCCTCGATAGACCTCGATCCCGATGTGAGCGCGCGAACCAGCGCACTCGTCATCCAAGAGACTGCCCGACACGTCAGGTGAGCGTGCTCCGATCGCAAGTGACGAGCTGGGTGGCGCGCGTGAACATGGTGACCGAGGGCAAGCCCTACGCCGTTGCCACCGCGACGACGAGGTAGGCGGCGTAGGCGAGCACGAGCAGGGCCCCAGCCGGCCGGCCGATCCCCCGGTCGGCCCGCGCGGTCGCGCACAGCAGGAGGGTGGCCGCGACCGCGGCCGGGAGGTGGAGGTGTCGGGTCGCGGCGTCGAGCGGGAGGGGTCTAACCAGGGCGATCAGCCCGGCATTCAGGGCGACGAAGTGGACCACCGTGCCGGCGAGGGTCCCGAGGGCGAGCTCCCCCCGGCCCCGGCGCGCCGGGACGGCCACCCGGCGACCTCCTCGGCCTCGACGGCGGCCGCCACCGCCGTGTTGCCGAGCAGCGTCGCGGAGACACCGAGCCGCTCGACCGCTCGCCGCAGGCCCTCGCCGAGGGCCCCACCACCCGCGCCCAGGAGCAGGAGCCCGCCCAGCACCAGCAACGCCGGACGCGGGCGCGAGGCGGCTGGGGCCGGCTCCAGGGCGCCGCCGCCCGCCCGGGCGAGGCCCACGAGCGCCAGCACGAACCACGCGACCAGCACCGCACCGTCGAGCCGGGAGAGACGACCGTCGAGCGACAGCGCGAGCAGCGGCAGCGGGGCGGCGGCGGTCCAGGCGAGCACGGCGCGCGGCGGCTCCGAGCGGATCGGGGCGATCAGCGCCCCGGTTCCGGCGACTCCGGTGGCGAGGAAGGTCGTGCCCCCGAGGAAGGTGCCGGCCGCCGCGCCGGGGAGCCCCTTAAGGTTCGCGGCGATCCCCGCGGCGAGGTTCTCGAGCTCGAACCCCGAGATGAGCACGGTAAGCGCGAACGGCGACACCGGTAGGCGCTCGGCGGCGGCGAAGGATGCCATCGAGGAGGATCTCGGCCCCGGCGACCACCACGACCACCCCGACGGCCAGCAGTCCGAGCGAAACGGCGACGCCCACGGGCCAACCGGCGGCGGGCGCCGGGGGGGCGGATAGGGCGCAGGCTGGTCCACGGGACGATGGTGCCGGTTTCGGCGGCGGCGGTGGTCGCCCGTCCTACCATTGGACCCGCCCGGGTGGCGGAACTGGCGAGACGCGGCCGCCTTAAGAGCGGCTGCCCGCGAGGGCGTGTGGGTTCGAGTCCCACCCCGGGTACTGCGCGGTCGGCTCCCGCGCGCAACTTCTCCGCTGCTACCGTGTCCAAGCCGGCGAAACGGTTGGTCGGGGAGAGCCGTGGAAGCGTCCGCCCTTCAGCATGCCGCTCGCTTGCCCGCGCTGGCGGGGCGGTCGCCCCTCCTCCGCCTCCAGGGCGACGAGCGGCTGGTCGCCCTCATCCGGCGCGGTCACCACGCGGCGTTCGAGACGCTCGTGCAGCGCTATCACCTGCGCCTGCTGGCCTTCTGCCGCCACATGCTCGGCTCCCAGGAAGACGCCGAGGACGTGCTGCAGGAGGTCTTCGCGGCCGCGTTCAACGCCATCTGCGCCGACGAGCGGCCGATCAACGCGCGCCCGTGGCTTTACCGCATCGCCCGTAACCGCTGCCTCAACCACCTCCGCCGCCCACAGCCGGCGGGTCAAGACTCGATGGACGTCTTCGAGCGGGACGGCGGAACCACCACGGCCGACACCGTCCACAAGCGCGAGGAGTTCCGCCACATCGTCTCGGACGTGCAGGAGCTACCGGAGACCCAGCGCACCGCGCTCCTGCTGCGGGAGATCGACGCCCTTTCCTACGACCAGATCGCCGAGGCAATGGACACAACGGTCCCGAGCGTGAAGTCGCTGCTCGTCCGTGCGCGGGTCGCCCTGGCCGAGGCGGCGGAGGCCCGGCTCCTCACCTGCGAGGAGGTCCGGCTCGAGCTCGGCCAGGTGGCCGAGGGGCTGGCCAAGCCATCGCCGCCGGTCCGCCGCCACCTCCGCTCGTGCGAGCGCTGCCGGATCTTCCGCACCGAGCTCCGAAGGACGACCCGCGCCCTGGCGGCGATCTATCCGGTAGGCCCGCTCGTGGTGCTGAAGAAGCTCGCGCTCGCCAAGCTCGGGTTCGGTGGAGCGTCGAGCGGCGGTGCCGCGGCGGGTGGCGGGGGCGCTGCCGCGGGCGGCGGGGGCGCTGCCGCTGGCGGTGCCGGCGCCGCCGGCACGGCGGCCAGCACGGC
>DASQXU010000407.1:0-3819 GCA_035639555.1 Thermoleophilaceae bacterium | reverse complement strand
CGTTCCCGACCACCACCGGCAGCCTCCCGGTGGGCGCGTCGCGCGCATCGAGCATGGCGAGCGCCTTACCGGCCGCCTTCGCGGCGACCTCCTCGTGACCGCCCTCCGCGACCCCGAGCACCTCATAGCCGCCGTGCCCTCCGCGGGTGTCGGTGCCGGTCTCGACGTGCTCCCCGCGGCGCGCCACCACCTGGACGCCGAGGCGGACCCGGGTGCGCGCGTCGGCGGCCGCGCGGCCCTCGGAGCCGAAGATCTCGACCCGGCGCTCGGCCTCGGCGTAGCTCACCCGCACCTGGGCGATCTCGTCGCCCGCCGAGCGCGCCCGCTCGTCGCAGGCCCGCAGGAGCTCGGCCTTGTCGCTTGCGGCGACCGACTGCGGCGGCTCGGCGACCGGATGGCCGTCGGAGCGCTCGAGCGGCCCGAGAGCGGCCGGGCGCCGGGCCTCGCCCCGCACCGCCTCGGCCACCGAGTCGGCGACTCGCAGGAGATCACCCTCGTCGAGCCCGTCGACGTAGCCGTAGTAGGTCGACTCGCCGCGCACCACCCGCACGCCGGCGCCGCGCTCGCTTCCCCCCTGGGGCCGCTCGACGCGCCGATCGTCGAGGGTGAGCGCGAAGCCGCGGCGGTCCTCGGCGTACAGCTCGGCGAAGTCGCCCCCGCGGGCCAGGGCCCGCTCGAGCACCCGGTCCGCGAGCCCGGGCTCGACCAGGCTCACCGCGGGTCCTCGCCGGCCTCCGGCATCGGCAGCTCGGCGGCGGCCTCGGCCGCCGGGGCGGGCGCCGCCTCGGCCTCGGGCTCGGCCTCCGCCCGCCGCCAGACCGGGGGCCGACGCTCCGCGGCCTCCACCAGGCTCACCATCCGCTCGCTGACGTCGAGCAGCCGGTCGTAGCCATGGGCCCCCGGGGGGAGCAGCCGTCCCCGGCCGTCGGGTCCGTAGAGCAGCACCCTGGGCTCGCGCTCGCGCTGCCTCCGCCTCATCGCGGCCGCGGCGGCCTCGGCGACCGCGGTCGCGCGGGCGAGGGCGCCGGTCCGACGCTCCTTCACTTGGCTCCCTCCTCGATCTCGCCCAGCACCACCCTCATGTCGTAGCGCATGAGTGACGAGAGGGCCCCCCGGCGGGTGACGGCCACGAGCGTCATGCCCCGCGCGCGCGATGCGTACACCGCTCCGCGCGTGACCTGCGCTTCCACCTCCTCCACCTCCCGCAGGTCGGCTCCGCGCACCGCCCCGTCGGCCGCCTCGACCAGCTCCCTGGCGAGCTCCGCGAGCGGGTCGGCCGACGCCGAATCCTCGCCGCTGGCCGCGACCAGCTCTCCGCGCGCGTCGAGCAGCAGGGCGGCGCGGACGTCGGAGGACATCCCGAAGAGGCGACCGGGGGCGTCGCTCGGCGTGAGCGCGTTAGACGCCACTATCCGGGCTGGCCCGGTGCGGCCGGACGGCGTGGTGGGCTGCACTTCGGGCCGGACATGGGGGGCAGAATACCGGCGTGCCCCTGTCGCGGATCTCGTGGATCGTCACCGTCGCGGTCTGCCTGATCGCGGCCCTCCTGCTCCTCCTGAACGGCTACGTCGGCTACTCGGGGGTGCTACTCGCGGTGGGGCTGGCCGCAGCCGTCAACCTGCTCTAGCCGTCGTCTGGAGGCTCGCCGCGGGGGCGCTTGGCGGCCTCCTCGGGCTCGAGGTGGATGAGCACGTCGGCGCCCCGCAGCCGCGCGCGGATCGAGCGCTCGAGCTCGTGGGTCACGTCGTGGGCGCGCTTCAGCGTCGTCCCGTCGCGAAACTGGACGTGAACGTCCACGTAGCGCCGGTTGCCCGCGCGCCGGGCGCGCAGCTTGTGAAAACCGATCACCTCGTCCGCCCCGTGCTGGGCGATCGCGTCGCGCAGGGCTTCCATCTCGCTCTCCGGCAGCGCCTCGTCGACCAGCACGCGCGAGGAGCGCGTGAGGATGCGCACCCCGGCGACCACGATCGCCACCGCCACCAGCAGGGCGGTGATCGGGTCGAGCTTCTCGACCCCGGTCACCCCGACCAGCACCAGGGCGAGGAGCACCCCGGCCGAGGTCGCGGCGTCCGTCCGCAGATGGGCGGCGTCGCCCTCGAGCGCGGCCGACTCCGTGAGCCGCGCCCGCCGGTAGAGGTAGGTGGAGACCGCCAGGTTGGCCACCGTCGAGATGGCGATCACCGCCACCCCGACGCCGAGCCTGTCGACCTGCGCCGTGCCGACCAGGCGCCGAGCGGACTCGAAGACGATCACCCCGGCCCCGACGAGGATCAGCATCCCCTCGATCGCCGCCGCCAGGTTCTCGACCTTCTGGTGGCCGTAAGGGTGCGAGGCGTCGGCCGGCTCGTCGGCCACCCGCACCGAGAGGAACGCGATCACCGCGGCCACGAGGTCGATGCTCGAGTGGATGGCCTCGGTGAGGATCGCGATCGAGCCGGTGATCGCCGCCGCCGCGACCTTCAGCGCGATGAGCGAGCTGGTGGAGACGATCGAGAGCGCGGCCGCCCGGGTCTTGGGCGAGCGGCGGGCGGCCCGGGGGAGCCCCACGGCCGGCGAGCGAGCGGTGGCTGCCCCGCGGCGCAGGTTCATGGGGAATCGCCGCCCGCGAGAACGGCCAGCAGCGCGCGCGCCGCGCGTCCCCGGTGGCTGATCGCGTCCTTCTCGCCCGGGGCGAGCTCGGCCATGGTCCGGCCGTCCGGGTAGTCGGCGGGCACGAAGGCAGGGTCGTACCCGAACCCGCCGGTGCCCCGCGGCCGGTGAGCCAGCCGCCCGTCGCAGCGACCCTCGACGAGCTGCTCAGAACGGTCGGGGTCGACGTAGGCGAGCGCGCACACGTAGGCGACCCGGCGATCGCCGTCGTCGGGAACCTCGCGGAGCAGCTTCTCGAGGTTCTCGTGGTCGCTCGCGTCCTCGCCCGCGTAGCGCGCCGAGCGCACTCCGGGCGCGCCCCCGAGGGCTGCGGCCTCGATGCCCGAGTCATCGGCGATCGCCGGCCTGCCGGTGGCCGCTGCGGCCGCGCGCGCCTTGAGCAGTGCGTTCTCGGCGAAGGTCGAGCCGGTCTCCGGCGGCAGCTCCACCCCGTCCGGCAACGGCTCGAGTTCGTGCCCGGCCATCAGCCGGCTCAGCTCGCGGAGCTTGTGCGGGTTGCGGGAGGCGAGCACCAGCCGCACCGCCCTGTCCTCAGGTGGCCAGGGCGGCGATCGCGTCGCGCTGGGCGTCGCGGAGGCGCTCGACGCCGGCGGCGGCGAGGGCCAGCAGCTCGTCGAGCGACGTCCGCGAGAGGGGAGTGCGCTCCGCGGTGGCCTGGACCTCCACCAGGCCGCCCTCGCCGGTCATCACCACGTTCATATCGACCTCGGCCCGGGAGTCCTCCGAGTAGTCGAGGTCGAGCAGCGCCTTCCCGTCGACGATGCCGCACGACACCGCCGCCAGCGAGCCGGTGAGCGGAAGGCGGGTCAGAGCGCCCTCGTCCACGAGCCGGCGGAGCGCGAGCTCGAGCGCCACGAAGCCGCCGGTGATCGCGGCGCATCGGGTGCCGCCGTCGGCCTCGAGCACGTCACAGTCGACCCAGACGGTGCGCTCGCCCAGAGCCTCGAAGTCGATCACCCCGCGCAGCGAGCGACCGATCAGGCGCTGGATCTCGACCGTGCGTCCGTCCGGTCGCCCCTTGACGACGTCGCGGGGCTTCCGCTCGCCGGTGGACGCGGGCAGCATGCCGTACTCGGCGGTCAGCCAGCCGCGCCCCTGCCCGGCCATCCAGCGCGGGACGTCCGAAGCGACGCTGGCCGTGCAGATCACGCGCGTGCCCCCCTCCTCGAT
>DASQXU010000406.1:0-8382 GCA_035639555.1 Thermoleophilaceae bacterium | reverse complement strand
GACGTCGTCATCACGATGGGGTGCGGCGACCAGTGCCCGTACATCCCCGGCAAGCGCTACCTGGATTGGGAGCTGCCCGACCCGAGCGGTCTGCCGCTCGAGCGGGTGCGGGAGGTACGCGACGAGATCGCCCGCCGGGTCGCCGCCCTCCTCCGGGACCTCGGCTAGCCGCCGTACACGAAGGGCAGCTCGTCCTCGACCTCGCGCAGCCGTGGGGCGGCGGCGTCGCGCTCCGAGGGGGTCAGGTGCAGGCCCTTCGGCCACTCGATCCCGACGTCGGGGTCGTCGTGGGCGATCGTCCGCTCGACGTCCTGGTTGTAGTACGACGAGCACTTGTAGATGACGTCCGCGACCCTGCTGGTCACGCAGAAGCCGTGGGCGAAGCCAATCGGTATGTAGAGCTGGCGAAGCTTGCGGTCGTCGAGCTCGAACCCCTCCCACTGGGCGAAGGTGGGCGACCCGCGGCGGATGTCGACGATGACGTCGAAGATCGCCCCGCGGGCGCAGCGGACGAGCTTGGCCATGCCGTCGCCGACCGAGAAGTGCATGCCCCGCACGACCCCGTGGCTCGAGCGCGAGTGGTTGTCCTGGACGAACTCGTCGGGGATGCCGATGTCCGTGTAGACGCTCCGCCGGTAGGTCTCGTGGAAGAAGCCGCGGTTGTCGCCGTAGACGATCGGCTCGACCAGGACCGGGCCGTCGAGGCGTGTCCCGAGTCGCTTCACGGAGGGGCGAGGCTACACGCCGGCCCGCGGCTCGGGCGGGGCGCCGTGCATAGACTCAGCGGAGATGGCCGGTCACTCGAAGTGGGCACAGATCAAGCACAAGAAGAAGGCGGTCGACGCCAGGCGCGGCCAGCTCTTCACCAAGCTCGCGCGCGCGATCCAGGTGGCCGCCCGCGACGGCGGCGGCGATCCGAGCGGCAATCCCGCCCTCGCCAACGCGATCCAGAAGGCCAAGGACGCCCGCATGCCCAAGGAGAACATCGAGCGGGCGATCGCCAAGGGCACGGGCGCCGACTCGGACGCGCAGACCATCGAGGAGGCCGTCTACGAGGGCTACGGCCCCGGCGGGGTGGCGATCATGGTCGAGGCCCTCACCGACAACCGCAACCGCAGCTCGGCGGAGATCCGCCACGCATTCACCTCTCACGGCGGCAGCCTGGGCGAGCCGGGATCGGTCGCGTGGACCTTCGAGAAGAAGGGCGAGCTCGTGGTCGACGGAACCCGATACAGCGAGGACGACCTGCTCCCGGCGATCGACGCCGGCGCGGAGGACATCTCCCGTGACGGCGACGTCTGGGAGGTCGTCACGAGCCCGACCGACCTCGCCGCCGTCCGCTCGGCCCTCGAGGCGGCGGGGGTGGAGCTCGAGTCCGCCGAGCTCGTGATGCGACCCACGAGCCGCACCCCGGTGGACGACAGCCAGGTCGCCGGGCTCATGCGCCTCGTCGAGGCCCTCGAGGACCACGACGACGTTCAGGCGGTCCACGCGAACTTCGACGTGGACTCAGGCGTGCTCGAGCGCGTGGCGGCGGCCTGACGGACTACCGGACGACCGGGAGCGGCAGTGTCGGAGCGACGCTGCTCCGAGCGACGTAGGCGTCCCAGGCGAGCTTTGGACCGCCGTCGGTGTCGTCGGAGTTCGTGCGGCGGAGGCCCAGCCGGAGCCAGGCCGCGTTTGGGTTCGCGTCGTCGCGGATCGAGTACCAGAAGCTCGGCCCGAGGTTCCACGCCGCGCGGTTCGCCAGCACGCCGTCGAGGAACGCGTTGAGCCAGTCGCGCTGGGTGATCTCGCTCTGCGCCGATTCGTTCACGTCCGGGGTCGAGGGATCGTCGAGGGCGGTGGCCTTGCCGAACTCGTTGATCCAGACCTGCTGCCGGGGAGCTCCGCTCGCATCGGTTCCGGCGTACTGCTTGAGATCCCGACCGTGCCGCCGATCGCGCTCACGCCGCTGGTGGCAACGGAGTGGTAGTCATGCAGGGCCAACGCGTCGAAGGCGTTGACTCCGTTGGTCTGGATCACGGCGCGGAGGAAGTCGTTCGGGTTGATGCGGGTGACACCGTCGTAGGAGCCGGCGTAGGCGAGCCCGCCGACCATGATCCGGGCGGCGCGGTCCACTGCGCGCAGCTTGCTCCGCACCACTTGGAGCATGCCGGCGTAGTCGACCGCGCTCGGGGCGTCCCAGTAGGGGGCCATGTTCGGCTCGTTCCAGACCTCCCACACCTGGACCGGGAGGAATGGGCAGCCACAGCTCGACCAGAAGGAGCCCTTGGGGCCATAGCGGCGCGCCGCCGCCGCCGCGAAAGAGCCGAACTGGTCACGCTCGGTGCTCGTGTGGGGCGGGGTATAGGTCTCGCCGGGCATGTTGATCAGGATCGGGACGAGCGTCACGCCCTGGAGCGAGGCCTGCTTCGCGAGGTTGTCGAGGCGGGTCCAGTTCGAGTAGGTGCCGCCGCTCAGGACCTGGTCCTGCCGGAAGCGGGCCCGGTACATGCCGATCTTGTTGGTGCCCATGCGGCCGAGATCCTCGGTACCGATCGGGAAATCGGCCAGCCATTTCGGCGCGGAGGGCATTCAGCCCGTAAGCCGGCACGGTCGTGGGCGGAGTTGGCGGCCTGGCGGCGCTCGCGCTGGGGAGGCGCCAGCACCAAGAGGAGGGCGAGAAGGGCCAGCCGTCGGACGGGACGCAGCGTGATCACTGCCGCTGACCCAGCGTAACTCCGATTTGCCACTTCGAAGGCGGCGCCGCGGAGCGTGCATGACCCGGCACGCGAGCGCGGCATTCGACGCGTGCAGCGTTGTGCACGACAGTCGTGCCTAACCCTGCCCACGCGGCCCGACCGGGCGACGTGTGCGCAGTTATGCACCCTCGCGCACGGGGCGCGGCGGGCGGCCTGGGCAGGCATCCGGGCGCAGAAGCAGAATCACTCCGGTGGTGGTCGTCCTCGGCATCGATCCCGGCACCGCCCACACCGGCTTTGGAGTCGTGCTCTCCCGCGGGCAGTCGCTGACTGCGCTCGACGGTGGGGTGATCGCCACCGGTCCCTCGGAGCCGCTCGAGCGCCGGCTGGCCCGGATCCACGCCCGCGCCTGCGACCTGATCGCCGAGCACCGACCCGACGCCCTCGCCGTCGAGGAGCTCTACTTCGGGCGCAACGCGCGCACCGCCTTTGCCGTCGGCCAGGCCCGTGGGGCGGTGCTCCTGGCTGCGGGAATGGCCGGGATTCCGTGCTTCGCGTACACGCCCCAGGCAGTGAAGCTCGCGGTCTGCGGCTCCGGCGGGGCGGCCAAGGAGCAGGTCCAGCGCATGGTCGGCGCGCTCCTCGCCCTCCGCGAGCCCCCGGGGCCCGACCACGCGGCGGACGCGCTGGCCGTGGCCATCTGCCACGCGCAGGGGGCGGCGTTGCGCACCGCCCTGGCCTGAGGCGTCCGCACCGCTGCCCACAATCCGGGACCCATGGAGGTGACGAGTTGATCGCATCGGTGCGCGGCGACGTCCTGGTCCGGCGGCCAGGCGAGGTCGTTATCGAGGCAGCCGGGGTCGGCTACCGCCTGGCCGTCTCGGCTGAGACCCTTCGCTCGGTCCCCGCGGCCGGCAAGGAGGGGCGGCTGCACTGCCACCTGGTGCTGCGCGACGACGGCATCCAGCTCTACGGCTTCGCCTCCGAGGTCGAGCGGGAGCTGTTCCTCATGCTGATCGGGGTGCAGGGCGTGGGGCCGAAGGTCGCGCTCGCGGTGCTCTCCGGCGGGACCCCGCGCGAGCTCCTGAACGCGATTGCCTCCGGCGACGCCGCTCGCTTCCAGGCCGTCCCCGGGATCGGCAAGCGGACCGCCGAGCGGATCATCGTCGAGCTCCGGGAGAAGGTGGGCGGCGGGGTGGAGGACGAGATCGTCGTGACCCGCTCCGACGACCCGCGCACGCTCGCCCGCGAGGGCCTGCTCGGCCTTGGCTTCAACCCCCAGGAGGCCGACGAGCTGCTCGACGGCGTGCGGGGCGAGTCGCCCGAGGAGCTGATCGCCGAGGCCCTCAGGGGCGGGCAGTGAGGGAGCGCATCCACACCCCTGCGATCCTCCCCGCCGAGGAGGAGCTCGACCGCTCGCTGCGCCCGCGACGGCTTCGCGACTTCGTGGGCCAGCCTCGGGTGAGGGAGCAGCTGTCGGTCTTCATCGAGGCGGCCCGCGCCCGCCGAGAGCCGCTCGACCACGTGCTGCTCGCCGGTCCGCCCGGCCTCGGCAAGACCTCGCTGGCGCAGATCGTGGCCAACGAGCTCGAGGTCGACTTCAAGCCCGCCTCCGGCCCGGCGTTCGAGCGCAAGGGTGACGTGGCGTCGCACCTCACCGGCCTCGAGCCGCGGTCGGTCTTCTTCGTCGACGAGATACACCGTCTCCCGCGCGCGCTCGAGGAGACGTTCTATCCGGCGATGGAGGACCGCACGCTTCCGATCACGGTCGGACAGGGGGCGGGGGCCCGCATCGTGACCCTCAACCTCCCGCCGTTCACGATGATCGGCGCCACCACGCGCACCGGGCTCCTCACCACGCCGCTGCGCGACCGCTTCGGGGTGACGCTCCGTCTCGAGCTCTACTCCAAGGAGGAGCTCGGGACGATCGTCCGGCGCTCGGCGTCGATCCTCGAGGTCGAGATCGACGACGAGGGAGCGGAGGCGATCGCCGAGCGCTCGCGCGGCACGCCGCGCGTCGCCAACCGGCTGCTCAAGCGGGTGCGGGACTACGCCGAGGTCCGCGGCGCCGGGCACATCGACGCCGCGATCGCACGCGAGGCCCTCGGGTTGCTCGAGGTCGACGTCCTCGGGCTCGATCGCCTCGACCGCGACATCCTGCGCGCGGTGTGCGAGAAGTTCGGCGGCGGCCCGGTCGGGCTCTCGACCCTGGCGGTTGCGGTGGGGGAGGAGCCGGACACGATCGAGGACGTCTACGAGCCGTACCTCCTCCAGCGCGGCCTCCTGATGCGCACTCCGCGTGGCCGGGTGGCCACCGAGGCCGCGTTCGCCCACCTCGGGCTCGAGCGCAGCCGCGGCGCCGTGAGCCTGTTCTAGGACCCGGCTACTCTGGCCGATGTAGCGGCACCGCCTACCCTAAGGACCCATGCCACACTTCATCTGTCCTAACTGTGGAGACCGGGTGCTCGGCGGCGAGCGCACAGCCGGGTTCCAGAGCCGCGCCCGCGCGTGCAGGAAGTGCGGCTTCGGTTTCCTGTTCGAGTTGCTCGACGACTACTACCCCGCACCCAACGCGGCGTTCTTCATTTGCGACCAGCAGGCGCGGCTCATCGGCGCCGGCCGCGGGGCCCGCGAGCTCACCGGGCTCGGCGACCTCGACGTGATCGGTCGGCCGGTCCAGGAGGTGCTCGGGCTCGAGTTCGAGAACGGCGACGACCACATCGGGACCGCCCTCGAGTGGGGGGTCCGTGTGCTCGACAAGCCGGTGACCGTCCATGCCGAGGGCGACCGCCCGGAACCCGCCAAGGCGGACATCTTCCCGGCGTATGACGAGGACGGTGGCCTCCTGCTCGTCCTGACGCCGAAGTTGTAGCGGCGGCGCGCGCGTGACCTCCCGCCGGCGGAACCTTTCGATCCTCGCCCTGGTCGCCGCGCTACTCGCGCTCTCGGCGGTGGTCATCGCGACCAAGACCACCCGCCTGGGGCTCGACCTGAAGGGCGGGATCGAGCTCATCTACCAGGGCAAGCCGACCCCCAAGGTCCCGAAGGTCACGCCGCAGGCGATCGACGACGCGATCACCACCATCCGCAAGCGGACCGACCTCCTGGGCGTGTCCGAGCCGGAGATCCAGCGCTCGGGCTCGGACCAGATCACGGTCGGCCTCCCGTCGGTCAAGAACGCGAAGCGGGCGATCGAGCAGGTCGGAACGACCGCCCAGCTCCAGTTCTACGACTGGGAGCCGAACGTCCTGGGCCCGCGCGGGCCGAACACCCCCTACGGCGGGCCGACCGCTCTCTACGACGCGGTCAGCGTGGCGGCGAAGCAGAAGCCGAAGGCTGAGGCCATCGACATCCCGCCGGGCGGCCCGGACAAGGCGGTCGTCCGGCGCTTCCACGGCGACAAGAAGCAGATCGAGGCCTTCTACGACCGCCGCAACGACACCTCGACCAACAAGTACTACCTGTTCAGCGCCCACAAGCGACTGCTCCAAGGGCCGGACGCGAGCTGCAAGGAGCTGCTCGCCGACTACAACCCCAGGCCGGGGAAGCCCAAGAGCTTCCCGGCGGGCACGAAGTGCCTGACCCAGCTCCGGGCGCTCGGCGGGGGAGGGCCACCGCCGGGCAGCCGCGTCATCGAGGTGCCGCAGGGCATCGTGGTCATCGAGGCCGAGCAGCAGAAGGGTCAGCCGGCGAACGTCCACCAGTACTTCGTGCTCGAGGACGACTCCGAGCTGTCGGGCTCCGACATCAGGGACCCGAAGGCGGAGAGCGACCCCCAGACCGGCCAGCCGGTCGTGACCATGAAGTTCACCGACAAGGGGCGCACGGCGTTCGCCGCGGCGACGAAGCGCGAGGCCCAGCGCGGCGCCAACCAGGTCGTGCCCCCCGGGACGCCGAAGAGCCAGGCGTTCCAGCACTTCGCGATCACCCTCGACAACAAGATCGTCTCGCTCGCCTCGATCGACTTCGTCCAGAACCCCGAGGGGATCGACGGGCGGACCGGGGCGCAGATCGAGAACATCGGCTCCTTCCAGGAGACCCAGGACCTGGCCAACAACCTGCGGATCGGCGCGCTCCCGATCGACCTCAAGCTGATCTCCCAGACCCAGGTCTCGGCCACGCTCGGAAAGCAGGCGCTGCACCAGGGGCTGCTGGCCGGGGCCGCGGGCCTGATCCTCACGATCCTCTTCCTGCTGGTCTTCTACCGGGTCCTCGGCCTGGTGGCCACGGCGGCGCTGCTGATCTACGCCGTGCTGCTGTTCGCGCTGGTCAAGCTGATCCCGATCACGCTCACGCTGCCCGGGATCGCGGGCCTCGTCCTCACCCTGGCGGTGGCCGCCGACGCCAACATCGTCATGTACGAGCGCATCAAGGAGGAGGTGCGCTCCGGGCGCTCGATCCCGGCCGCGATCGCCGGCGGCTACGCCAAGGCGCTCAAGACGATCATCGACGCCAACGTCGTGACCATCGGGGTGGCGTTCATCCTGTTCATGCTCGCCACCGCGGGGGTCAAGGGGTTCGCGTTCACCCTCGGGATCGGCACCCTGGTCTCGCTGTTCACCGCGGTGCTCGCCACCTCGGCGATCCTCGGGACGATGGCGCGCTCGCGCCTGCTGGCCCGCAAGAGCGCGCTCGGCGTCGGGCGGCAAGGGGGAGGCTGGCACTTCGACTTCATGGGCCGCTCGCGGTGGTTCTTCTCGATGTCGGGGGCGATCATCGCCGCCGGGGCGATCGCGATCGCCACCCTCGGGATCAACTTCGGCATCGACTTCAAGTCGGGCACGCGGATCACCACCCCGCTCGAGCGCCCGGCCTCCGTCCAGCAGGTGCGAAACGTCCTCTCGCCGCTGGGCTATGGCGACGCCAAGATCCAGCAGGTCAACGACCCGGCGCTCGGCCGCAACATCATTCAGATCTCGACCCGGACGCTCCAGCCGGCCAAGGTCCAGAAGGTCGAGAGCGCGCTCGACTCCAAGTTCGGGATACGAGTCGGGAGCGTGTCGGTCAACTCCATCGGCCCCACGTTCGGCGCCCAGATCGCGCGCACGGCGGTGATCGCGATCCTCGCGTCGCTGATCCTGATCTCGCTCTACATCGGGCTGCGCTTCCAGTTCAAGTTCGCCGTGCCGGTGCTGATCGCCCTGGCTCACGACATCCTCATCACCTCGGGCGTCTACGCCCTGACCGGGCGCGAGGTCACTACCGCGACCGTCGCCGCCCTGCTCACGATCATGGGCTACTCGCTCTACGACACGGTGATCGTGTTCGACCGCATCCGGGAGAACATGCCGCGAATGCCGCGTGCCACCTTCTCCCAGATCGCGAACCGCTCGATGTCCGAGGTGCTCACGCGGTCGCTGGCCACCAGCTTCTCCGCGCTGCTGCCGATCGCGTCGCTGCTGCTCTTCGGCGGCGAGACGCTCAGGGACTTCGCCTTCGCCCTGCTGGTCGGAGTGATCTCGGGCGCCTACTCGTCGATCTTCATCGCCACCCCGGTGCTGACGGAGTGGAAGGAGCGGGAGCCGGTGTTCATGCGGCGGCGCCGCATCGTCATGGAGGAGCACGGCGGGCTCGTGCCGGCCTTCGCGGCGGCCACCCTCGGCGGCGAGGAGGTCGCCGAGGCGCCGGCCCCGCCGGCGCGCCCGGCCCGCGAGCGGCGGGTCGGTCGAGCGGGGCGCCGCGCCGCCAGACGTGCTGG
>DASQXU010000405.1:0-7110 GCA_035639555.1 Thermoleophilaceae bacterium | reverse complement strand
CCGCGCTGCTCGCGGGGATCCGGCTGGGCTCGCCGGGCAGGGTCGACGCCGCCCTGCCCGCGCTGCGCCAATGGGGCGCGAGCTCGGGGGCCGCGCTCGCGTGGGGGATGGCCGCGGGCGTCTGAGCCAGCCCGCGGCCGTCGCGGACCCCGCGTCACACAATCCAGAGGTTACGCGGTCCGGGGGGTTGGGCGCCTTCACTTCGATATGCGAAGTCAAGTAGCCCAACCCCGCGCGGCGGCGACGCGGCCTGCGCGACGCACCCCCTAGGCTGAGACACTAAGCAGGCGCAACCTGATCGATAGTGAGGAGGGATCATGCCCGATCGTTCCCTGAGCGGCCTACGGGTGGGCATCTTCGTCGGTGACGGCGTCGAAGTGATCGACTTCGCCGCGCCGTTCGGAGTGATGGCCGTGGCTCGCCGCTTCGACCCCTCGATCGACGTCTTCCTCGTCGGCGACACGCGCGCACCCGTGCACACGCAGGGGGGGATGGAAGTGCGGCCGAGGTACAGCCTCGACGACGCTCCTGACATGGACGCGTTCGTGATCCCCGGTGGCCCGGTGACCCGCACGGAGGCGTTCAACGAGCGGCTGCTCCGCTTCCTGCGCGACCTCCCGGACAAGACGCTGCGCACCTCGGTGTGCACCGGCTCGTGGGTGCTGGCGGCGGCGGGGCTTCTCGAGGGCCAGCCGGCGACGTCACGCACCAGCTGCGGCCCGGGCGAGGCCGGCGGGGTGGCGCCGATCGACCTGCTGCCGAGCTTCGGGCCGATCGGGAGCGCCGAGCGCAGGCGCATCGTGGACAGCGGCAAGGTGGTCACCGCGGGCGGCATCGCCTCGGGCATGGAGCTCGGCTTCTACCTGCTCGAGCGCCACGGCTTCGATGCCGACTTCATCAACTCGGTGGCCGAGGTCATGGAATACGACCGCGGATACGAGGCCTACCGCGACGACCGTATCGTGCCGGAGGCCGCCGCGGCTGCCGGCTGAGACACGGCGGGGTCGTGCCCTGCCTGCGGATGCCCGGCGGGCGCCGCCTGGCATGGCAGGAGCTCGGCGAGGGGCCGTCGCTTCTGTGCCACCCGGGCGGAAAGGGTCGGTCCCGGGTCTCGAGCGCCTCGACCTCCTTGGCCACTCGCACGGCGACTTCGTCGCAATGGCTTTGAGCCAGCCCCCGTCCGCGGCGGGTAAGACGCCTCGTGCGAGCGGGCCCCGGGCGAGAAGCTCGGGAAGGGCTTGAGATCGGCTTCAGGTCGTGCCGTGCTCCCGCGAGCTGAGGTGGTGGAGCTCTCGCTCCAGGATGTCGGCCGGCTCGCTGGCGCGGTCGCCCAGCGCCTGGGACATCGCGGGGCGGAGCCGCTCCTCGACGAAGCGGTCGAAGTGCTGCCGGGACTCCCACACGTCGGTCACCACGAGGTGACCATCGACCTCATAGGCCGAGTGCACGATCGCTCCGTCGGGCCAGTCACCTGGGAAATTGAGGGCCTCGACAACACGATCGTGGTCGTCGAGGCTGTTTTTCGGGAAGTCCAACCGCAGGCTGACGACCATTGACGTACCTCCTGAGTCGTTACCGGGTGACCATATCCCACGCCGCCTGGTCGTGTTCGCGGTCGTCGCACGCTGCGGGTCGCACGCCGCCGCCGGGCGCGGCCGGCCCATCAGTACGGGCCGGCCGCGCCCCCTGCGGCGCAGGCTCGTCTACGCGGCGCTCGGCTCGAGCGCCTCCTGGGGCGTGGGCACCGGCGCCGGCCGCTCGCGCTCGATCTCGCGCTCGCGAACGAGCCAGAGGGCGAGGGCGGCCCCCACGAAGGCGACGATCGCGCCGATCACGAGGATCGCGTTCAGGCCGCTGAGGAAGCCCTCCCGGGCCGCCGTCGCCACCGCGGCGTGAGCGCCATCGGGCAGGCCGCCGAGTGCCGAGCCGAGGTGGCCGCCCGACGCCGCCTCCACGAGCTGCCGCGGCCGGTCCCCGTCGGCCGCCGGCGTACCGGCGGTCAGCGTCGCGACCTTGTCCGCGCCGCGCGCCAGGAAGATCGCCCCCCAGGCCGCGACCCCGACCGCGACGCCGACCTGGCGGAACGTGTCGTTGATCCCGGACGCCATGCCGCTGCGCTCCTTGGGCACGACGCTCAGCGCGACGTCGGCGATCACCGGGTTGAGCAGTCCAACCCCGATGCCGGCGACCAGGAACCCGGGCAACAGCGTGGTCCATCCCGACCCCGCGCCGATGCCCGACATCAGGAGCAGCCCGGTCCCGGCCCCGACCAGGCCCACGGCCATCAGGACCCGCGCGTGCACCCGCGCCAGCAGCGCACCGGCCAGAGGCGCCACGAAGAACGTGACCAGCGTGATCGGCAGGTAGCGAAGGCCCGCCTGGAGCGGCGAGAGGCCGAGGTAGTTCTGGAGGTATAGCGTCAGGTAGAGGAAGAGCGCGAACAGCGAGGCCGAGATCGCGAGGGCCGCGAGCTGGACCCCGGTGAAGGCGCGTCCCCGGAACAGCCCGAGCGGCAGCATCGGCTCGGCGACGCGGCGCTCGATCACCGCGAACGCGGCCAACAGGATCCCCGCCCCGGCCAGCAGGCCGAGGATCAGCGGGCTGCCCCAGCCCTCAACGTTGCCGCGCAGCAGCGCGAGCACCAGCATGAACAGCCCCGCGCTGAAGCTCCCGAGCCCGAGCCAATCGACGCGCGTCGCGTTCGGGTCGCGCGACTCGCGGACCTTGGCGTAGGTCACCGCGATCGCGGCCGCCCCGATCGGGACGTTCAGGAAGAACACCCAGCGCCAGCCGAGGGCGCTCGTAATGGCGCCGCCGACCAGCGGGCCGACGGCAACCGCCACGCCGATCGTGGCGCCGTAGATGCCCATCGCCGTGCCGCGCTCCCTGCCTGCCGGGAACTCCTGCGCCACGAGCGCGAGCGAGACCGCGAACATCGCCGCGCCGCCGATGCCCTGGACCGCGCGCGAGACGTTCAGGAACGTCGCGTCGGGCGCCAGTCCGGCGGCCAGGGAAGCGACCGCGAAGATCGCGAGCCCCGCCGCGAAGACCGCGCGCCGGCCGAGGCGGTCGGCTAATGAGCCGGCCGTAAGCACCACCGCGGCGAGCGCGAGGGTGTAGGCGTCCACCACCCACTGCAGGTCCGTGAAGCTCGCCCCGATGTCCCTCTCGATCGAGGGGAGCGCCGTGTTCACGACCGTGATGTCGAGCAGGAGCATGAACGTCGCCACGCTCACCGCCATCAGGGTCCACCACCTTCTCGCCATGACTTCCTCCGATCGTCGGGCTACAATGGTCAGGCAACCTTGTAAGGGAACCAGACGGTTCGGCCACCTTATCAGGAGTCCTGACGAAATGTCCAGTGAGCTTGATCACACAACGCGAGTCCCTCTCATCCGGCTGCTGGACGTGGCGTTCGACGACTTCTCCGCCGAGGTCGCGAAGCGCGTCGAGGCGGCCGGTATCCGCGACATCCGCCCTGGGCACGGGTGCGTGTTCGGAAACATCGAGCCCGAGGGCTCGCGGCTCACAGACCTCGCCGAGCGCGCCGGGATGACCAAGCAGTCGGTGGGCGAAGTGGCCAGCGATCTAGAGCGGCGCGGCTACGTGGAGCGGGTGCCAGACCCGAGCGACGGGCGCGCCAAGATCATCCGGCTCACCCCGCGTGGGCGCGAGGTGCAGGCGCTCGGCCGCCGGCTGATCGCCGACGTCGAGCGCGACTGGGCGGAGCGCTACGGCGAGGAGCGGGTCGCCGCGCTCCGCGAGGCGCTCGAGGCGATCACCGCCGAGCGCCTCGGCGCGGTGCCCGCGTAGAGGGCGCGCTCACTCCGAGCCCTCGGTGCAGGGGACGTTCACGTACCCGGACCGGAACGGGCGCTCTTCGCCGGACTGCGGGTCGTAGGCGTGTCGCCAGACGCACCCGGTGTCGTTCGTGAGCAGGTGAAACGACACCGAAGTCTCCGGCGAGGTGGTCCGTACCCGGTGGATGTCGTCGCGCGGCGGGATCAGCGCGTAGAAGTCACCGGGGCGCAGGGCGCGGCGCTCGACCAACCGCAGGGCACCGTCCTCGCGCGCGAAGATCTCCTCGTGCTGGGTGCCCCGGTAGAGACCGACGAGACCCCATGCGAGGTGGTCGTGCACGGGGGTCTGCGCCGCCGGAGGAACGACGAGGCTGAACAGCGAGAGCGAGCGGTCGGCGGCGCGGTACAGCAGCCATTGGCCGATGCCGCCCCCCATCCCGCTCTCGGGCGCCGTCTCCTGGTAGATGCGCGGAAGCCAGCGCGGGTCGGCGAGCAGCTCGGCGAAGGCGGGCCGGACGCGCTCGATCGCCTCCTCCGCGGAGCCGGCACCGCCGATCGCCCGACGGACCGACTCGATGAAGGAGCGGACGACCGGCGTATCGAGCACGTACTCGTCAGAACCCACGGGGCGATCGTACGCCGTCCCGCCCGCCCGGATCCCGGCATCATCCCGTCGGGGTCGCGACATTCCGCGCGGAGGGTGTCCTTTTCAACGTCCCCCGTTCGTCTGAGAGGCGACCAAGCTCCACGAAAGGAGGGCGCGATGAAGTACATGCTGCTGATCCACCAGGGCGATGCCCCGACGCCACGGTCGCCGGAGGCCTGGAGCCGCCTCTCGGAGGACGAGCAGAAAGCGGTGTACGCCGACTACAGGGCGATCAGCGAGACCCCCGGGGTCACCCCCGGTGAGCAGATGCAGGAGCCCGAGACGGCCACCACCGTCCGCGTGCAGGAGGGCAAGACCCTCACCACCGACGGGCCGTTCGTGGCCACCAAGGAGGCGCTCGGCGGCTACCTCTTCTTCGAGGCCGACGACCTCGACGCCGCGATCGAGCTGGCCGCGCGCATCCCGGCGGCCCGGATGGGCGGTGCGGTCGAGGTGCGCCCGATCGTGGAGCGGTAGCCATCCTCGAGCAGGTCTTCCGCGACGAGTGGGGGCGGGTCCTCGCCACCCTGATCGGCCTCCTCGGCGACTTCGACCTCGCCGAGGAGGCCGCCCAGGAGGCGTTCGCCAGCGCGGCCGAGCGCTGGCGCCGCGACGGGACGCCGGCCAACCCACGCGCCTGGCTCGTGACCACCGCGCGGAACCGCGCGATCGACCGGATCCGCCGGGAGCGCACGCTGGCGGCGAAGGCACGCCTGCTCGACGTGCCGGAGACCACGGAGGACGACGTGGACGAGATGACGATCCCGGACGAGCGGCTCGAGCTCGTCTTCACCTGTTGCCATCCGGCGCTGGCGCTCGATGCCCAGGTCGCGCTGACGCTGCGGACGCTGGGCGGGCTGACCACCGAGGAGATCGCCCGCGCCTTCCTGGTCCCCGAGCCGACCATGGCCAAGCGGCTCGTCCGGGCGAAGCGCAAGATCAAGGCCGCCGGGATCCCGTTTCGCGTGCCGCCGGCCCATCTGCTGCCCGACCGCCTCGCGGCGGTGCTCGCGGTCGTCTACCTCATCTTCAACGAGGGTTACGGCGGCCGGGGTGACCTCGCAGCCGAGGCGATCCGGCTCGGCCGTGCGCTCGCCGAGCTGATGCCGGACGAGCCCGAGGTGCACGGTCTGCTGGCGCTGATGCTGGTGAACGACGCGCGTCGCGACGCGCGCTTCGCGGACGGCACGGTGGTCCTCATCCGCGACCAGGACCGATCGCTCTGGGACCTCGACCAGATGGAAGAGGGGCGCACCGGGCTCGATCGCGCCCTGGCGCTCGGCGGCCGCGGCCCCTACGTGCTGCAGGCGGCGCTCGCGGCCCTGCACGCCGATGAGCACCCGGACTGGCTTCAGATCGCGGCGCTGTACGGCGAGCTCGCCCGCGTCACCGGCTCGCCGGTCGTCGAGCTCAACCGCGCCGTCGCCGTCGCCGAGGCGGGCGACCCCGAGGCCGCGCTCGCCTTGGTCGAGCACCTCGAGCTCGACCGCTATCACTATCTCCACGCGACGCGCGCCGAGCTGCTGCGCCGGCTCGATCGCGTCGAGGACGCGCGCCGGGCCTACCGCCGCGCGCTCGCGCTCGTCAACTCCGAGGCCGAGCGGCGTTTCCTCGAGCGGCGGCTGGCTGAGCTGCCAGGCTGACCTTCGGCCGGCCTGCTCGGCGGCCGTGCCGCGGCACGCGGTCGACGGGCTAAGGACCGGTCCAGCCCGCCGCGTAGCAGGGATGGGCCCCGCAAGTATCCACGAATGCGCCGCCCGGTCTCAGGAAATCGAGGAACTGGAGCCCCGCCGTGGGCTCGAAGGCCGTGATCGAGTGGGGATCCACCCCGGCCCGGTTCGGGGTGTTCGTAGTGGGCGGCGGCGGGGTCCCGAGCGTGCCCCCGGCGCGTAGCGGACCGATGTCCCAGACGACGAGCGCGTTGCCGCGGTACGGCGTGCCCGGGATGCGCTCTATCCGGTAGAAGGGCCTGCGGTCGCGGCTCCGACCGGGGTCGAGGGACGGGGTCCGGAGCGGCGCGCCGATCGTGCGTGCCTCCACCTCGGTCGCGACGTTGGCCACCCGGTGGTCGCCGAAGGCCTCGTGCAGCAGCACCCTGTGGCGGGGCGTGTTCGGATAGGGGGAGCGCGTGAGGTGCCAGGCGTAAGCGTTCGCCTCGCCCCGCTCCCACAAGAGCTCGGTCATGGACAGGATCAGCGGGCTCGTCAGAGGGTCGAGGTAGGAGGGGTTGGCGACCGCGAAGTAGGGGTCGGCGTCGGTGCTGCGCGGGAGCAGCAGGCTGAAGTTCATGGCCGGCACCGCGAGCGCCGCGTGGGTGAAGTCGGGCGCGACGGCGCTCAGCGCACCGCCCTCGATGCCGCCAAGGCTGCCCCCGAGATAGGACAGCGCGCCCGCGTCGATCGCCGGGCCCCCGCCCGAGCGGAAGAGCGGGTTGGCCCCGAGCCCCTGCGGGTGGATCATCAGCCGCCCCAGGTACATGAAGTTCACGAGGGCCTGCTGGAGCCGGTCGGGCACGGTCGGGAAGCGCGAGAGCTCCTGGGCCACGTCGGCGACCGCCCCCACGTCCACCGTGGACAGCCCGGTCCAGTCGGTCGCGCACGGGAGTCCGCCGAAGGCGGCGAAGGCGGTCCCGGTGCCACCGAGCACCGCGCTCGCGTCCTGGAA
>DASQXU010000404.1:0-2056 GCA_035639555.1 Thermoleophilaceae bacterium | reverse complement strand
GCTGTTCGAGTCCCGCCTCGCGAGGGCTGGCATGGACGAGCGCGCCCGGCTGCTCTCCGGGCCTACTCGGCTCGCCACCCCACTGTTTGCGAGGGAGGGTCCTTGGGCGGGCCCTTCCGGGGGACAGGCCTTCCCACTTCTGCATGGCCTTTACTGGCTCAGCGCGAACTTGGCCGAAGAGCGGCCGCTCATCCTCTGCGTCGACGACGCACACTGGGCGGACGAGCTAACTCTGCGTTTCATTCTCTACACGGCGCATCGCATCGGCGAGCACGGGATCGCGGTGGTGCTGGCGCGGCGCTCGGGTGAGCGAGGGCCGCGCTCCGACCTTCTGACGGAGATCGCGTCGCACCCGGCCACGACCATTTTGCGGCTGCGACCGCTCAGTGAACGGGCAGTGACAGAGTTTCTGCGGGCGTCGCTCTTCCCCCAGGCAGAGGAGGAGTTCTGCCGCGCCTGCTTTGAGGCGACAAAGGGAAATCCCTTCCTACTGCACAAGCTGGCGATGGAGCTGGCCTCCCGCGAGGTGGAACCCTCGAGCGATGCCGCGGGCGAGATCGCCGAGATCGGTCCGGAGGCGGTCGCGAATGCCATCCTGCTCCGGGTTCGGGGAATGGGTCCCGCCGCGCCGGAGCTCGCGCGTGCCGTCGCCGTCCTTGGGGATGAGTGCGAGCTGCGGCACGCCGGGGCGCTTGCGAGCCTCCCCACCGAGGAGGCCGTCCGGCTCGCCGACGAGCTTATGGGCGCCGACGTCCTGCTCCGCGCGGAGCGGCTCGCTTTCGTCCACCCGATCGTTCGCGCGGCGGTACACGCGGAGCGCTCGCCAAGCGATCGCGCTCAGGCGCACCGGCGAGCGGCCGAGTTGCTCCGTGAGGAGCACCATCCGCCTGAGCGGATCGCCGCACACCTAATGTTGGCTCGCCGCTCGGGCGATCGCTGGGCGGTCGATGCGCTGTGCGACGCGGCGGAGCGCGCGCTGGACCGCGGCTCCCCGCACGCCGCCGTGCGCTACCTGCGTCGGGCGCTCGAGGAGCCACCGGCAAGCGACCAGCGCGGTCGTGTCATGCTCGACCTGGGCCGGGCCGAAGCGATTGCGGGAGCCTCCGAGGCGGTCGGGCGGCTGACCCAAGCCACGGAGCTGATCGATGACCGGCGCGAGCGCGCGCGCACGGCGCTGGAGATTGGCCGCATCCTCTACGCGCGGGGGCGCCACCGGGAGAGCGCCGCGACGTTCCGGCGTGGCCTCGCCGACCTCGAGGAGCTCGATCCTGAACTGCAGCTGCAGCTCCAGGCGGCGTATTCGACAGTCGCCCGGCTTGGGCTGCCCCTGGAGGACCGTGACCTAGGCGCCTTCCCTCCGAGCGTGCTCGGTGGCGATGCTGGCAAGACGGCGGCCGAGCGGGTCTTGCTCGCCCATCTCGCCTTCGAGCGCGCGCTGATCGGGGAGCCCCGCGAGCAGGTCAGGAGCCTCGCCTTGCGGTCGTTCGGCCACGGTGATCTGCTCGCGGAGGAGACCTGCGACGGGATCGGCTACTACCTGGCGGCCTTCGCGCTCACAGTCGCGGAGGACCTACAGGCCGCCGAGCTCGTGCTGGCCGCTGCGGTGGACGACGCCTGCCGGCGGGGTTCCGTCCTCGGCTTCGCCACGGCGTCCCACTTTCGCGCCCTAGCGGTCGCCCGCCGCGGGCGTATGCCCGACGCGGCGGCGGACATCGAGAACGCGCTGTCCGCCGAGCGTTACGGGTGGCGGCTGGCGGCTCCTGCGGCGCACGCCATCCTCGCCGAGGCGATGGTCGAGCGCGGGGAGCTCGACACTGCGCTCGAGCAGCTTCGTTTGACCGGAGGCGGCGATGAGACCGGGTGGGACTTGTCGGGATTCCCCGACGATCCAGCTAACCCGTTTCTGCCAATCCGGGCACGCCTCCGTCTGCTTCAGAACAGGCCCAAGGAGGCGCTAGACGACTTCCTCGAGTGCGGTCGTCGCCAGGAAGCGGTCGGGGCGCTGAATCCGGCCGTGATCCCATGGCGGTCGGGCGCGGCGCTCGCGTCCGCTGGA
>DASQXU010000403.1:0-2161 GCA_035639555.1 Thermoleophilaceae bacterium | reverse complement strand
CGCTGCACGGTCTCGAGAGCATCGCCCCGCTCGGCCCGATGATCGGGTGGACGGGGCTCGCGAGCACGCTCCAGCAGGTGTGGACGACCGGAACCATGAACCAACCAGCAGCGGTACGGACCGACGACTTCTCGGCCATCTCTTCGGGGAAGATCGTCGGCCAAGACCCGACGTATGCGGGACCGGAGCAGCAGTTTGCCATCTTCTGCTCGGAGAGCCCGAACCCGCCTCCCGGCGCCTTTCGGTCGCTTGGCCGCTTCGCTTTTCGGCGCTCCGGGTCCGTCGGTCCGTGGTGGTCGTGGTCGAGTGAGCCGTGCGCGAGCTGGCCCGCAACCGCCGCCGAGCGCTACGTCGGCCCATGGGATCGGACGCACAACCCCGTCCTCGTGATCGGCAACACCTATGACCCAAACACCCCCTATCGCGGGGCGAGGGCGATGACCCGGCAACTTTCACGAGCTCGGCTCTTGACCGTCGATGGCTACGGCCATACGGAACTGCTTAACCCGAGCACCTGCGCGAACCGCTACGCGAGCCGCTACCTGATCGACAGGGTCCTGCCGCCGAAGGGGACGCGGTGCAAGCAGGACCAAGCGCCGTTCCGGGGGAAGCCGTGAGCTGCTCATCACCACGACCCGCAGTCGCGCCGGCTCGAAGCACAGGCGCGCCGGAATCTCCTCGGCAAGCGAAGCCGGCGCGTCCTCGCCCTCGAGCGCGCGCTCTCTTCGTCGGCGCCGCGATCGCCCCGTCGAGCCCCGCGGCGGCGGTGAAGGTCCCGAAGCTCGACTGCCAACCCTGCACAGACTCGGCGCAGAAGGGCTTCCAGTGCGCCACCGCGCGGTGCCCCTGAACTACCGCCACCCCACCGACGCAAGATCCATCTCGCGCTCATCCGCCACCCCGGGACCGACCAGACCCACCGCGTCGGTCTCGACCCGGCGTATCGCCCTCAGCAGTTGCGGCCGGTCGCGTCGGCCGCCCGACTCGTCTAGCTCTCCGAAGACCTCTCCGAGCCGCGCGCCGTGCAGCGTGGCCCACGCCTCGATTCGCTCGCGCTGAACCGCCGCCGAGATGAAGCGCTCGCCGCGACGGGCGCCAGACCTCGGAGACGCGGACATATCCGTCGACGAGCGCGGGGCCAACCCTCGCAACCGCGCCGAGGGGTCAGCAGACCCGGATGTCGTAAAGAGAGCGAAGTCCTACCGCTAGCCTCTGGCGCCCGCGCCAGAGACTCAAGGGCGCCGGCTGGACCGATGACCGGATAGAGACGGGGTTACGGGCCCTGATCGAGCGCGGCCGAGCTTGGCCGCCGGCAGGAGCAGGGGCTCGCCCGCGGAAGCAATTACGACATCGAGGCCGTCGAGCGGCGAGCGCCGGTTGACGCGCGGGCCCCCGGCGCGTCAGGGTCGTGCGCAGGTATTCCCCGGGAGAGGAGGAGCGCATGTCCGTCGACGCGTCCGTCGTGATGCAGGCTGAGGCCGGGCCGCTGCACGAGGAGTTCACCATGCTCGCCCGCCAGACGCTGGGCCCGGCCAGGAGCTACGTCATCCACGCTAACGGCGAGATCTTCAGCGAGCTTGCGGAGACCACCGTGCGGCTCACGGCCTCCGATGACTCGGACGAGGTGCGAGTCACGATGGGCTCGTTCCCGGCGCCGATCCAGGGCGGTGGGCATGGCTCGTTCGCGCTGACAGTCGCCTTCACCGCGCCCGACGACGAGGAGTTCGCCACCAGTGCGATGGTGGAGGCGGCTAAGAGGGGCGGCCTGAGCATCGTGCGCAACGTCAGGCTCCTCGTCCTCACCGTCGACAGCCTGTCGTTCCTCCCGACGGTCTAATCGAGCGAGGCGGGTCGCCCACCTCGACGCGCTTAACGCGTTCACGACGCTGGACGGCTCGGGCAGCCGCGAGGTCGCCCAGATGCAGAACAAGACCCTGGCCGAGGCGGTCGTGCCGCCGTCCGACCAGGCGTTCGCCCACTTGCACACCTTCGAGGAGGTCTAGTTCTTCACCGCCGGGCGCGGGCGCATGCGGCTGGGTGACGACGAGGCCGAGGTGCAGGCGGGCGACCGCGTCACCATCCCGCCCGGCGCGGCGCACAAGCTCTGAGCCGGCCCCGACGCGCCCTTGGTCCTACTGTGCGGGTGCGCGCCGCCCTACAG
>DASQXU010000402.1:0-14022 GCA_035639555.1 Thermoleophilaceae bacterium | reverse complement strand
ATCCGGCGCCGGTCCCGCCCGAGGCGGACCCCGAGCCCGACGCCGCGGCGGCGCTCCAATCGGCGCCCACGATGTCGCCTCCTCGGGCGAGGACGTGAGGCCGCATGCCAGCGAGCGCCGCGATCGGGAGCCAGGCGCGATAGGAAGCGCCGACGTCGACAAGCGCCGCCTTCCGGGTTCTGCAGTTGCCGCACTCCTTTAGATGCCGCTCGAGCCATGCGCGGTCGAGCTCGTCGAGCTCCCCGTCCTCTTCGAGGCTCATCAGCGCCTGTGCGCGTTCGCAGGCCTCGGAGGTGACGGCAACCGAGTGGACAGCGCCGGCTCGCAGCTCCTCCCGCAGTTTCGTTCGAGCGCGCCAGATCAGCTGCGAGACGGCATTGCGGTTTGTGCCGAGGATCTCGGCGATCTCGTCGTACGAACAGCCCTCGAGCTCGCGCAGGGCAAGCACCTCGCGATAGCGGAGCGGCAGGCGGGCGTTCGCAGCGCGGACCTCGTCTTGCGAGGCTTCGAGTAGCGCCGAACGCTCAGGATCCGTCTCGATGGGTGGCGGCTCCGCACCGGAGTGTGGTCCCTCCAGCGCTTCGTCGACCAGGTCCGTGCGGCCGCGTCGCTTCCTCACTCTGAAGCACTCGTTGCGCGCAGCCGCGAAGAGGTAGGCCGAGAAGTTCAGCACCGGACCCTCGTCGTTCTGAAGGCGGCGCAGCACGTTGAGGAACGCCTCTTGGGCCGCGTCCGCCGCGTCCTCGGGCGAGTCCACCAGCCGCAGGCAGAAGTTGAATATCCGCGACTCGTATCGGTCGTAGAGGGCGGCGAAGGCGAAGCCGTCCCCTGCGACCGCCTCTTGGAGCAGCACGCCGTCCGGCGCCGTGGCGCGGGCAACGCTCCGTTGTTCGCCGGACTGGCTCGCGACCTCCTCGATCCGTTGAACGTACGCCCGGCCAGGCTGGCCGTCAAGGTGACCGCCGCGCCTTTACAACGTCGCGCGTCCCGAGCCGGCCAGCCGCTGCCGACCCGCTCACGCCATGCCCCATTCCTTCAGCGTCTCCGACAAGGCCTCGACCACCACCGGGTCGAACCGGATGCCGGCCCAGCGGCGCAGCTCTTGTAAGGCCTCTCCCGCTGCGAGGCTCGGCCGGTAGGGGCGGCCCTCCGTTAGCGTGTCGAACGCGTCGCACACCGAGACGATCCGCGCAGGGAGCGGAATCCGCTCGCCGGACAACCCATCCGGGTAGCCGCTCCCGTCGTGCCACTCCTGGCTTGCACGGACCATCAGGGCGATGCCTTCCAGCTCTGAATGCCACTTGGGCAGCCGGTAGCCAAGCACCGAGTGCTCGCGGAGGGCGCGCTGCTCCGTGGCGTCGAGCGGCGTCCGTTTTCCGAGCAGCTCACGCGCGAGCGCGAGCTTGCCGATGTCGTGGAGCTCCGCCGTGCATACGACGACCTCTTTGACGCCTTCAGAGAGCTCGAGGTGGTCGGAGACCAGCGCGGCGAGACACGCCGTCCGCCTCATATGGTCGTACACCTCCGGGGCGTGGCGCTCGAGCCGCTCGAGGAGCGCCTGCTCGAACCGGAGGTGCCGCTGTCCCGCCTCCTCGGGGCAGGCAGAGGGAGTAACTGGCTGATGGGCCTTGGTATCCAATGCGAGTCCTTTCCCGTGTATGCGCTCAGGTCGGCAGCGGATCAGCCCGGTGCATGCCGACCGGTTCGTGTTCTGCCCTTGAAGAGCGCGCTGCCCCGGGCTTCTTACGGCGGCCACCCGACGGTCTTTGCTGCGCTGGTCAGCGGCCTCGGCCGCAGCCAGGTTCGGTGCGGAGCAGGATCTCGATAGCCTCGCCGGCGGGGTCATGGATCGCGCGACGAGACATCGCATCGTGGTGGTCGGGGGCGGCTTCGGTGGGCTCCAAGCCGCGCTCGCGCTACGCCATGGCCCAGTGGACGTCACGCTCGTCGACCGCCGTAACTTCCACCTCTTCCAGCCGCTTACCTACCAGGTGGCGACCGGGGCGCTGTCCCCGGGGGAGGTCGCCTACCCGCTTCGCGCCATCTTCAAGCGGAATCGGAACGTACGGGTGCTCCTGGCCGAGGTCTCAGGCTTCGACCTCGACTCGCGCAAGGTAGTTCTCCAGCCGGTGGACGGCGTCCGGGCGCCCGAGTCCATCTCCTACGACAGCCTGATCGTCGCCGGGGGATCCCGTTACTCCTATTTCGGGCACGAGGACTGGCGGGAGCTGGCGCCCGAGGTCAAGTCGCTGGAGAGCGCGCTGATGATGAGGAGTCGGATCCTGAGCGCCTTCGAGGCGGCCGAGATGGAGCCGGACCCGGCCCGCCAGAGAGCGTGGCTCACCTTCGTCATCGTCGGCGGGGGGCCAACCGGAGTGGAGATGGCCGGGCAGATCGCCGAGATCGCTCGCGACACGCTCCCGCTCGACTTCAGGGCGATCGACCCCCGCACCGCGCGAATCTTGCTGATCGAGATGGAGGACCGACTCCTGACGAGCTTCCCGCCGAAGCTGTCGAAACGAGCGGCACGTGCGCTCGAGGAGCTGGGCGTAACGCCGCAGCTCGGCAAGACCGTGACCGGGATCGCCGAAGGGGAGGTGACGATCGAGGCCGGCGACGGAGCGGCCGAACGAGTGCCGGCACGGACGATGATCTGGGCGGCCGGGGTTACAGCCGCTGGAGTCGCCGGTACGCTGGCCGAGCTCACCGGCGCCGAGCGCGACCGCGCCGGCCGCGTGACGGTGGCGCCCGACCTGACTCTCCCCGGACATCCGGAGGCCTTCGCGATCGGGGACATGGTCCGGGTGCGAGGTAAGGACGGCACACCGGTCGTCCTGCCCGGAGTCGCGCCGGTCGCGATGCAGCAGGGGCGCTACGCCGCGAAGGTGATCCTCCGGCGGCTACGCGAAGAGCGCACGCCGCCCTTCCGGTACCACGACAAGGGGAACCTCGCGACCATCGGCCGAGCGCGCGCAGTGGCCGACGTCAAGGGGCTGAAGCTGAGCGGCTTCCCAGCATGGCTCATATGGGTATTCGTCCACCTCTGGTACCTGATCGGCTTCCAGAACCGGATCCTGGTGCTCATCCGGTGGGCGTTCAGCTTCGTGACACACGGACGGGGGGCGCGGCTGATCTCCGGGCCGCCCTGGGAGCCCGAAGCGACGCAGGGAGGGGCGCAACCCGTGACCGCAGAGGCCGCTCCGTCGTCGGTCAGCGCGCGGCGCGCCAGCAGCTTCGGGCGCCGTGGCAGCGCTTGAGCCTCACGAGCACCCGATGCAGCTCGGCGCGGCGGCGCCTGCTCAGGCGGCCGATGGCGTTGACCCGCTCGTAGGGGTCGCGGCGGAGGTCGTAGTACTCGCGCTCGCCATCGCGGTACTCGACGTAGAGCGCCCCCTGGATCCGGAGCGCCTCGTAGCTCGTCGGGTTGCCGCTTCCAGGCGCTGGGCGGTCGGGGTCCGCCGCGTCGAGGTCGGGCCCGTGGTGCTCGATCAGCACCCCCCTGCGCCAGCTCCGCACGCGCCGACCCTGCAGGAGCGGGACCAGGCTGTGCCCGTCCACCGACCCCGGCACACGGCCCCCGCCGAGGCGGCTGAACGTTGGGCGGAGGTCGATGTTCTCGACGAGCCGGCGGTCGGTCCGTCCCCGGGGCACGCCCGGACCGACGACGATCAGCGGCACGCGGATGTCGGAGTCGAACGCCGTCTGCTTCCCGGGTGTCAGGCGGTGCTCACCCATGTGGTAGCCGTTGTCGGACGAGAACACGAGGTAGGTCCGCCCGCTCAGGCCCCGGGCTCGGAGGGTGGCCTCGATCCGGGCGATTAGGCGATCGACCGCCTGCACGGCCCGGGCCCGCAACCGAAACGCCGTATCGATGCCGGCGACCTGGGCCGGAGTGAGCGGTGGCTTGGCCCGCAGCCAGGCCGGCGCGTTGACGTTGGCACGGTTGAAGGACGGTCCGCGCGGCGCGCGGAGGCCGGGGAAGTCCCCGGCGTCGCGGGGAGCCGGCGTATAGGGCGCGTGGGGCGCGAACGTCGCGAGCTCCAGCACGAACGGCCTGTGTGCGGCGGCGGCGGAGTTGATGAAGGCCGTGCCCTTGTCCGCCAGCACGTCGGTGAGGTAGTCCGCCGGCTGGTGCCCGTAGTGCACGAGCCGGCCATTCTCGTTCAGGTTGTAGTTGAACTCGGCGTAGGCGTTGCCGGCCCCGTCCCACTCGCTCCAACCGGGCGGCACGTAGAGGGTCCTTGGCAGGTAGCCGTTCAGGTACTTGCCCATCATGCCGGTGCTGTAGCCGCGCCCTTGCAGTGAGGTGGCGAACGTAGAGCGCTCCTCGCCCCGCGCGTAGAAGACCTGAAAGCCGCCGTCGAGGCCGCCGTTGGTGAAGACCCCGGTGTCGTGCGGGTAGCGGCCCGAGAAGATCGACGACCGCGAGGGGCAGCAGAGCGAGTCAGTCACGAAGTAGCGCGTGAAGGTCAGCCCGCGCCGGCGCATCCGCTCTACGTGGGACATGTAGCGGACGAGGTTCCAGGACAGGTCGTCGGTCAGGACGAACACGACGTTCGGCCGCTTGGTCGCGGCGGCGTGAGCGGGCGGTGAGCCTGCGATCCCCGCCACCGCCGCCGCCGAGAGGACGCCCGCCACCGCGACGCCGAGGGCGACGACCCATCCGCCGAGGGCGACGACCCACCATCTCCCGCGCGCGCGAAACCTGGGCACGATCAGCCCCTCCTCGCTCGGAACGTCCGTTCTCCGGCCTCCCCGAGAACACGTGACGGGACCGCGAGTTGCGTACGTCGATCGCCCCGCCGCCGGGCGACGCTACGACCAGCTTGCCCAGCGCTGGAGCAACGGCAGCGGGTCGATCGGGTGGCCGCCGCTGAACCAGCCGCCGACCCAGACCTCGAAGTGGAGGTGGGGCCCGCTCGCATTACCGGTCGCACCGACGTCGCCGATCCGCTGCCCGGTCCGCACGCGTTGGCCGACCCGGACGCGGGTGGAACCAGCGGCGAGGTGCATGAAGACGTAGTGGCGGTCCTCCAGCGCCCCGTGAAGGACCACGTAGTAGCCGGCGCCGCCGGCCTGGTAGGCCACGACCTCGATCACCCCTCCGCGCGGGGCGACGATCGGAGTCCCCTGGGCGGCGATGACGTCCTGCCCCTGGTGGATGTGGCCGACGCGCGGCGCTCCGAAGCGCCCGTCCGGCCCGCCAAAGCTGAACGGACCGACGAGCGGGAAGCGGTAGTGGAAGAAGCTGAGGGCGGTCTCCGCGCTAATCCGGGGCGGGCGGCGGAGGCCGCGACCGCGGCGGTCACGGGCGGAGATGCGCAGGCGGTAGCGGCCCTGGGGGAGGATGCCCTGCTCTCGGCCGGTCACGAGGACCGACTGGCTGATGCCGGTCCGGCGCTGGCCGAGGGTGATCGTGCTCGCCGCGCGACGGCTCGCCACGGGGAGGAGCGAGAGCCGGACGCTGATCGTTCGGTATCGCGAGTCGATCCGGAAGCTGACGCGTGCGGGGTGGCCGAAGAGGAACAGGTGCGGGCGGTTGAGCGAGAAGGCACGTAGCAGCGGCCCGCGCGAGGGGCGCCGCTGGGCGACCTGGTGCGGACGTAGCGGCGCCACCTCGCGGTAGGGCGTTCCCCCGGTGCCCGCGGCCGGTGCTGCGGCGTTCGCGGTGCCGGTTCCAACCGGGGCCGAGCCCGCCGAACTGCCCGCGGCGATCGCGAGGGCGAGGACGAGGGAGATGAGGGCGACTCGGCGCACCTTTTCGGGAATCGTCGGCGCGGTCTCCCTCCAGCTTGAGGCAGACGGGCATTCTCCTCCACTCTGAACGTGATCTTGCAGCCCCGCGGGTCAGGCGGAATGCAACCGCCGGAGCAGCTCGAGCGCGCCACCCTTCGAGAGGGGCTCGTTGAGGTTGCCGCACTTCGGCGACTGCACGCACGAGGGACAGCCCGCCTCGCAGGGGCACTCGGAGATCAGCCGCAGCGCGTCGGCAACTAGGCGCTCGAAGCCGTGGAAGCCGGTGCGCGCGATCCCGATTCCGCCGGGATGGCCGTCGTAGATGAACACCGTGGGACTGCCGGTCTGAGGATGGAACGCGGTCGAGAGGCCGCCGATGTCCCAGCGGTCGCACATGGCGATCAGCGGGAGGACGGCGATCTGGCCGTGCTCGGCGGCGTGCAGCGAGCCCTGGAGCAGATCGAGCGGGAAATCGCGGCGAAGGAGCGAGCCCGGCAGCTCGTACCAGAGGGCCTGGGTGGCGAAGCGCTCCTCGGGTAGGTCAAGCGCGAGGAAGTCGAGCACCTCGTGGTCAGCCACGCGCTTCTTCTGGTAGCCGACCACCTGCTCGGTCACCGAGATCATCCCGAAGGAGAGCGGCACGTCCCCAACCGGCCGGTGCTCGCGCACCTGCTCGATGTAAGTGTCGGTTTCCTTCTTCGGCTGCGTGTACCAGTCGCCTCTGAACCGACGAACCAGGGCGCGGCGAGCGCGCACGTCGAGTTCCTCGACCTCGTAGGCCTCGCCCATATGCAGGTAGACGGCGCCGGGGTGCACCACCGAGTACGCGCGCCCGGCCTCGACCGTGCCGATCAGCTCGCCGCCCTCGGCCTCCACCACCGCGATCGAGTCCACGGAGGAGGAGCGCAGCGAGATGGCGGCGGCCGGGAAGCCCGGGCCGCGGGGGAGGTAGCGGCCCCCGCGCTCGCGGAGCCGTCCGAGCCGCACCAGGCGATTGGCACTCGTCTCGAGGTCCGGTCCGAAGACCTCGGCGTCCTCGGCGGTGAGGGGCAGCTCGTAGGCACCGGCGCAGAGGTGTGAGAGGTGGATGTCCTCCGAGGTGTGGTCGAGGATGGCCGCCTCGACCGGCCGCTCGAGGAACTCGCCGGGGTGGCGGCAGAAGAACTGGTCGAGCGCGTCCTCGCCCGCCACGTACAGGGCGAGCCCCGCCCGTCTGCGGCCGGCCCGGCCCCACATCTGCTTGAGGCTCGCCACCGTGCCCGGGAAGGTCACGCAGAGCGCGGCGTCAAGGTCACCCACGTCGATCCCGAGCTCGAGGGCGTCGGTGGCCACCACCGCGAGCAGGTCACCGCCGGCCAGCCGGCGCTCGATGTCGCGCCGCTGCGAAGGCGTGTAGCCGGCCCGATAGGGGGCGACCCGTTCGGCGAGGTCTCCACGCCCCCGGTCCTCCAGCCGCAGACGGGCAAAGCGCTGGATGAGCTCGACCCCGCGGCGCGACTTCAGGAAGCAGATCGTGCGGACCCCGCGCTCGACCAGGTCCGCGAGCAGGTCGGACGCCTCCGACAGCGCCGACGCCCGGGTCCCGGAGCGCTCGTCGAGGAGCGTGGGGTTCCACATCGCGGTGCGCCGTTCCGCGCGCGGGGCGCCGTCGCGATCGACCAGCCGGAACTCGAGCCCGGTCAGGCGCTCCGCGAGTTCGAGCGGGTTGCGAATCGTGGCGCTCGTCAGAACGAAGCGCGGCTGCGTCCCGTAAGCCCGGGCCAGGCGGCGCAAGCGCCGCAGCACGTTCGCGACGTGCGACCCGAACACCCCGCGGTAGACGTGGGCCTCGTCCAGGACGACCCAGGCGAGGTTGGAGAGCAGATCGCCCCACGAATCGTGGTTCGGGAGCACGCCGACGTGGAGCATGTCCGGGTTGGTGAGGATCAGGTTCGAGCGGCGGCGGATCGCTCGCCGCTCCTCGCGCGGGGTGTCCCCGTCGTAGATCGCGTGTCGAAGGAGGCCGCCGGCGAGCCGCGAGAGCGCGCGGGCCTGGTCCTGGGCCAAGGCCTTTGTGGGATAGAGGTAGAGGGCGCGCGCTGCCCCGTCGCGCGCCAGGGTGTCGAGCACGGGCAGGTTGAAGGCCAGCGACTTGCCGCTCGCCGTGCCGGTGGTGACGATCGTGTGTCCCTCGAGCGCGCTCTCGAACGCCTCGGCCTGGTGGGACCACAGCGCGTCGATCCCTGCGCGCCCGAGGGCGTCCAGCAGGCGGGGGTCGAGCCGCTCGGGAAGGGGCACCGAGCGTCCGGGCAGCGCCCCCTCCCGGCCGGTGGCGACGAGCCGCTCTCCGCGCCCCGCCTCGAGCACCTCGGCCCAGGGGGCGGGTGAGCTGACTTTAGACACGGGGCCTGGCATAGTACGCGCGCCGTGATCCGGACCTTCCACCATTCGGATTTCCCGGTCGAGCGGCTGAGGGACGAGAAGCGCCAGACGGTCACGGCCGTTCTCCCCACCCGTGAGGTCGCCGACACGGTCGGGTCGATCGTGGAGACGCTCCAGGGGCTCGACGGAGTGATCGATCAGATCCTCGTGGTCGACGCCGCCTCCGAGGACGGGACGGCGGAGATCGCCGAGCGGCTCGGCGTGGAGGTCCGCCAGGAGTCGGAGCTCTTACCCGAGTTCGGGCAAGCGCTCGGGAAGGGGGACGCGATGTGGCGCGCGCTGGCCGCCGCCCGGGGCGAGTTGATCGTCTACCTCGACTCGGACACCCGCGAGTTCCCGCCGCACTTCGCCACCGGCATGCTCGGGCCGCTGATCTGCGATCACGAGGTCCGGTTCGTGAAGGGCGCGTTCCGACGACCGTTCGTCGCCGAGGGCGGCGAGGAGCGCCCGCGCGACGGCGGCCGGGTGACCGAGCTCACCGCGCGGCCGCTGCTGTCGGCCTTCTATCCCGAGCTCGCCGTCTTCTCCCAGCCGCTCGCCGGCGAGGTGGCGGCGCCCCGCTGGGTGTTCGAGCGGCTGCCGTTCGCGACCGGCTATGCGATCGAGACCTCCATGCTCCTTCACGCCCGCGACGTCGTGGGCGTCGAGTCCATGGCCCAGGTGGACCTCGACGAGCGGCGCAACTACCACCAGCCCCTACCTCAGCTAGGCCCGATGGCCTACGCCGTCCTCCGCGTGATCCTAGAGCGACTCCGCCGGGAGGGCCGCCTGCTCGACGACCACGCGCCTCCATTCCAGACCGCCGACGGTCGGCTGGTCCAGGTAGAGGTGATCGAGCGCCCGCCCTACGCCACCCTGCGCACACGGGCCTAGCCCGCTTCCCGGTCTAGGCTGCACGCCCGTGATGATCCGCTGCGTATATACGGACCTCGACGGCACCCTGCTGGGAAGCGGCGCCTCCCTGTTCCGCGACGGGGACGGCAACTTCACCCTGCTGCCGGCCCGCGCGCTCGAGGCGTGTCACCGCGCCGGCGTCGAGGTCGTCCTCAAGTCTGGACGGCGCAAGGCCCAGGTCATGGAGGACGCCCGCCTGCTCGGGCAGACGGCCTACATCTACGAGGTCGGTTCGGGGCTCGTGGTCGACGGCGAGGAGCTGCTTCTTACCGGCGAGCTCCAGCCGGTGGACGGGAAGACCGTGCACCGGCTCGTCGAGGAGTCCGGCGCGCCTCTGCTGCTCCTTCGCACCTATGAGGGGCTGCTCGAGCCGCACTCTCCGTGGAACACCGGACGCGAGGTCTCGCACCTCTTCCGCGGCCTGGTCTGCGTCGACGAGGCCAATGCGGTGCTGAGACGCGAGGGGTTCGACGGCCTGCGGCTCGTGGACAACGGCGCGATCTCCCCGAGCGAGACGGAGCTCTCACTCGACGGGCGCCCGCATGCGTATCACCTGATCCCGGCCGCCGCATCGAAGGCCGCCGCCGTTCAGCGCCACATGAGCATCCGCGGCTACGACCCGGCGCAGTGCGTTGGCGTGGGCGACTCGCGCGAGGATCTCGACGTCGCCCGCTCCGTGGGCCGCTTCTTCCTCGTTGCCAACGCGCTACGGCGCGATCCCGAGCTCGCCGCGGAGCTCAGCCGCCACCACAACGTCGTGGTAACCGAGGGCAGCCACGGGGACGGTTTCTACGAGGCGGTGATCCGCTCGCTCGCCGAGGCCCGGTGAGCGTCGTCCGCCGCGGGCCCCTACTCAATCAACGTGACGATAGCTACAATACGTGGCACTGGGAGATGGGCGCCCGGGGCGTCCGGCCCCGGGCCCGCGACACTCCCAGCGTGGCGGCCGCACCGGCCGCCGCACGGGTGAGGCAGCACGGGCGCTCCCGGTGGGGGCGCCCGTCGCTATCCGGGGTTGGCCGGTAGCCGCCGCGCCGCTCGCTCCCACACGGCCAGAAGGGCGTCCGGCCGCGCGTCCGGGGCGGGACGGTGCACGAGCAACGCCGACGGCAGAATCCAAGGACAGGGCCGGAGCCCGTAGGCTCGGGCCGCGACGACCGCCCGCTGGGTCTCCCGGACGACCGTTCGCTCCGAGCGCGCCAGCGCGCGGGCGCTGCGACGGCGAACGGCGCCGATTTGCTTGATGCCCTCGTCCTGAACGGCGGTCTCCGCATCGAGGAAGGCCTCGAAGGAGCGCCGCCGGGCGTCCGTCGGTTCCAGGTATTCGAGCGCGGTGACGGCGTCCTGGGTGATCGCGCCGTCCTCGTTGAGTACGGCGCCGAGACCCCGAGCGTCGGTCGGTCGGCGCATCCCCGCGACGAAACTCTGCGCGCGGGCGGTGCTCCTCGTGCAGATCTGGTTCCCGCGCGCGACCACGGCCGAGCGCGTCGTCTTCAGGGTGCTGGCGGGCACGCCACACCCAGCCGCGAGGGTGCAGGCCAGGAGGCAGCAGCCGAGGGCGAGGGAGCGGGGCGCCGCCATGCGGCGGGGAAGCGTAGCCACCGGGCAGCCGCCGGTCAGCCGACGAGCTCCCGGCCCGCCCGCTCGAGCTCCGCGATGGTCCTCGCCTCGATCACGCTGGCCAGGTCGAGCCGCCGGGCGTCGAACGAAGAGAGGGCGTTCTCCCCGACCACGGCGTGGCACGGGACGCCTCCCTGACGGGCGCGGGTCGCCACCTCGCCGACCGCCTTCCCGGCCAGCGTCTGCTCGTCCAGTCGTCCCTCTCCGGTCACGACGAACGCTGCGTCACGCATCGCGGCGTCGAACTCGACCGCGTCGAGCACGTACGCGGCACCGGGGACGAGCTCCGCCCCGAAGTGCGCCCACAGCCCGCCCGAGAGGCCGCCGGCGGCGCCGGTCATAGCGACACCGCGGGGGTCCCGTGGCGCCCGCGCGGCCAGGGCGGCGAGCCGGCGCTCGAGACGCCGGACGGTGCCCGCGTCGGCGCCCTTCTGGGGACCGAACACCCGCGCCGCGTCCTCCCAAGGGGTGCGCACGTCGCAGAGCACGCGGAGCCGCGGGCTGGCGCCGGCCTGCCTGAGCGCCTCGACCGCCCCCTTGCCGCCGTCGGTGGTGGCCGAGCCGCCGACGGTGACGGTCACCGTCCGTGCCCCGGCCCGGGCCGCGGCGGCGATCAGCTCTCCCGTCCCGCGGGTCGAGGCCCGCCAGGCGTCCCGCTCCTCCTCTGCGACCCGCCACAGCCCGCTGGCCTGGGCGGTCTCGACGACTGCGGTCTCCCCGTCGGGCAGCAGAGCGAACGCCGCCTCCACCGGGCGTCCGAGCGGATCGCTCACCCGCGCGACCCGGAGGTCCCCTCCGAGAGCGGAGACGAGCACCTCCATGGTCCCGTCGCCGCCGTCCGCGATCGGCAGCTCCTCGACCTCACGACCGGCGGCCCGGAGACCCCGCGCGATCGCCGCGGCGACCTCGGCCGCCGTGAAGCTGCCCTTGAAGCTGTCCGGCGCGACCAGGACTTCGCTCAACCGGCCTCGATCGCCCGGCCGAATGCCTGCGCGGCCTCGTCACCGCGCACGGCGAAGACGATCCGCTCGAGCCCGCCGCCGTGCTCGCGCGCCGCCCGGACCATGATCCGCGCCGCCTCGTCGAGCGGGAAGCCGCCGACGCCCGTCCCGAACGCGACCAGGGCCAGCGACCGGCAGCCGAGCTCCTCCGCCTTTCGGACGGTGGAGCCGGTCGCCTTCTCGATGATCTCGGCCGAGGTCGGGCCGCCGAGCTCCATGGTGGCGGCGTGGATGACATAGCGGGCCGGCATGTCGCCGGCGCTGGTCTCCACCGCCTCGCCGAGCCCGATCGGCGCCTTCTCGTCCGACTCGCGCTGCACCGCGGGCCCGCCCGCCCGGCTGATCGCAGCGGCGACCCCACCCCCGTGCCTGAGCTGGGTGTTGGCGGCGTTGGCGATCGCGTCCACCTCGAGCTTGGTCACATCGCCGTCGATCACCTCGAGCTTGGCCATGCCCATATCCTCCCTCAGCCTCGCAGCGAGTACCGCTCGAGCTCTTCTTCCCCGCGCGCGGATTCACGAAGCTCGGGCTGCTCGGCTGCGAACGTGGGCGGCCGTGCGTTCCCGCCTAGCGTTCGGCTCGGCGCGACGGTTCGGTTCGGGCCGCTCCGGGCGAGCGCGCCATCCCGGTCTGCCGAGTGCGTGCTGCGTTCCCGCCCATATTGAGGGTTCCGCAGGAGACACGGGCAGCTCGGCCGTTCAGGTGTGACGAGACCACGCGCGCGTGTAACAGAAAGGCGCGCGACCGACGGCCGGGCGCCGGCCGGGTTCGCGCTGAGGCAGGCCGGCACGGAAGGGGCGTGCTCGCTGCCAGTTGACGCCCGTCGGCGTTTGCGCATAGCTGGCTACTCTCCCGGAGCAACCCCCGCCCGTCGGCGAGTTGGTCGCCGGCGAGGAACGCGTCGGGGTCCGCGAGGACCGCCTCGGCGGCGATGTCGTCGAGCTCCCGGGGTTGCGGGACTCACCGGACGACCGCAGGAGAAGGGCTCATTCGGCGAGCACAGCACCGCATGGCGCGGACTCGAGCGCGCCGTACGACAATCGCTTCGATGAACGTGGTTCTCGTGGCTGCGGAGGCCGCGGGCCTGCAGGCTCTCAAGTTGCTGGCCGCCAGCGAGCACCGGGTGGTCGCAGTCCTCACCTCCACGGAGGATGAGGCCCGAGGCGTCACCGTGGCCGCCCAGGCGCGGCGGCTTGGCGTCCACGTCTGGCCCGCCCGGCTGGTCACCGATCCTGCGTTCGCCGAGCGCATCGCCGACGCCGAAGTCGACCTGGTGCTTAACATCCACTCGCTGCTCGTCATCGACGGTCGCGTCCTCGGCGCTCCGCGGATCGGGAGCTTCAACCTCCACCCCGGTCCGCTACCGCAGTACGCGGGGCTGAGCGTGCCGAGCTGGGCCATCTATCACGGCGAGCGCCGCCACGGCGTGACGCTCCACTGGATGGAGCCGGAGGTGGACGCCGGAGCGGTCGTGTCCGAGGCGTCGTTCGCAATCGGCCCGTGCGACACCGGGCTGACGGTCAGCGCCGCCTGCGTGCGCCACGGGCTGCCCCTCGTCGCCGGTCTCTTGGAGGTGGCAGCCCGGGATCCCTCGGCCATCCCCGCGACCGAGCAGGATCTCTCGCGTCGGCGCTGGTTCGGCCGGCGCGGGCCGCACGGGGGCCGCGTCCCGTGGACGTTATCGGGGCGCGACTGGTTGACTTCGTCCGCGCGTCGGACTACTCGCCCTGGCCCTCTCCTTGGGGCCACCCCCGGGCTCGGCTCGGAGACCTCGAGGTTGCGGTGGTCCGGGCTGCGGGGACGGGGGAACCGGCCGGCGCACCCCCAGGCACCGTCGGCCCGCCCGTCGAGCACGGTGCGCGGGTGGCGACGGGCGACGAGTGGGTCGTCCTCGAGCGCGTGCTTGTGGAAGGGAAGGCGGTCCACTCGGGCGAAGTCCTCGTTCCGGGCGAGCGCCTCGAGGGCGCTGGGGACGCACCGCTTTCGGATTCGGCGACTCCGGGTTAGGTGCTTGTTGCGGCTCGCGCTTTCGCTCACCTCGGGCCTTACCGCTGGGAGCTGAAGGCGCCGCGGGTGCGCGAGCGGCGCTGCTCCCACCGAGGCGCTGCGTCGCGCCTCTTGCCGCTACGCGTCGCAGACCAACGGCCGCGACCACGCGCGTCGTGCGGGGCTGGGTGCTCGGCGATCTCGCAGACCTGTTCGTGCAGCTCGGTATCCGCGACCTCTCGCTTTCCAAGACCGGTAGCGCGGGCGACATGATGGCCTCGATCGGCCCTCGACCATCACCGCTGCTGGCGGTTGCGCTCAACGGCTCGCGGGCCCACCCGCGCGCGCCGAGGACGGCCCGCGA